>JADGIB010000175.1 GCA_019683665.1 Solirubrobacteraceae bacterium | reverse complement strand
GGAGGTCATCGCATGAGCGCCCCCACGGCATCCGTCCGCGCCCGCCCGGCCGGCGCGCCCCCGGCGCCCCGCCTGCGCCTCGGCCGCCGGGCCCGCCGGGCGCTGCTCACCGCCCACATCGCCGTGTCCGTCGGCCTGCTCGGCGACTCGGCCGGGTACCTCGCCGTCGCCGTCCGCGCCGCCGGCGCCGACGACCCGGCGGCCGCCCGCGCCGCCTACGAGATCCTCGACCTGTTCGCGTTCGCCTTCGGCATCCCGCTCAGCTTCGCCGCGCTCGCGACCGGGCTCGCGCTCGGCTGGACGTCGAGCTGGGGCGTCCTGCGCACCCCGTGGGTGGCGGCCAAGCTCGCGCTGCTCGTCTCCGTCATCGCCGTCGGCGCGATCGTGCTCGGGCCGGGCGTCGCCGCCCGGCTCGACGGCGGCGGGTCGCCGGCGGCGCCGATCGCCGGGGCCGCCTGGGACGTGGCGGTCCTGGCGCTCGCGACCGGGCTGTCGGTGTTCCGGCCGGGCCGCCCGCGCGCCCGCCGCGCTCAGGCCGCCGGCTCGAGCACGTCGTAGCGCGCGCGGATCTCGTAGAGCGTCGTGCGCTCGGCCGCCGGGCGGCCCGCCGCGTGGGCGGCGGCGATCAGCTGCGGCGGGTCGAGCTTCGTCCCGTGGTAGCTGCCGGCCAGGCGGCTGATCGACTCCTCCATGAGCGTGCCGCCGAGGTCGTTGACGCCCCAGCGCAGCGCCTCGGTCGCGGCGTCGAGGCCCATCTTCACCCACGACGCCTGGAGGTTGCGGACGGTCTTGCCGAGCGCGAGGCGGAACGCGGCGGTGTGCTTGAGGTTCTCCTCGCGCGAGATCTCCTCGACGCCGTGGGTGCGGCCCAGCAGCGTCATGAACGGGATGAAGCTCAGCGGGACGAACTCGGTGAAGCCGCCGGTCCGCTCCTGGATCTCGCGGACGATCCGCATGTGCTCGGCCAGCTCCCACGGCTCCTCGATGTGGCCGAACATCACCGTCGCCGTCGAGCGCAGGCCGGCGGCGTGCGAGGCCTCGATCACCTCGATCCAGCGGGCGACCGGGAGCTTGTTCGGGCTGATCCGCTCGCGGACCCCGTCGTGGAGCACCTCGGCCGCCGTCCCCGGCGTCGAGCCGAGGCCCGCGTCCTTCAGGCGCGCGAACACCTCGCTCAGCGGCAGCCCGGAGACGTCCTGGATGTGGGCGATCTCCATCGGGCTGTAGGCGTGGAGGTGGAGGTGCGGCGCCTCCTCCTTGGCGATCCGCAGGTAGCGCAGGTAGTCCTCGAACGCCCAGTCGGGGTGGATGCCCGACTGGATGCACAGCTCGGTCGCCCCGTACTCGACGGCCTCGCGGATCCGGGCCCGGTACTCCTCCTCGGAGTGCTGGTAGGCGTCCGGGGAGCGCTTGCCCTGCCCGAACCCGCAGAACGCGCAGCCGACGACGCACACGTTCGACACGTTGATGTTGCGGTTGACGACGAACGTGACCGTGTCGCCGGCCAGCTCGGCCCGCAGCTCGTCGGCCGCCTGGCGCATGTCCTCGATCGCCTCGGGACGCGTCTCGGCGAACAGCGCGGTCAGCTCCTCCTCGCTCAGCCAGGCGCCGTCGCGGGCCTTCGCGATCGCGCCGGGGACGAGGTCGCGGCGGATCGGGCGCTCCTCGCGGCGGCCCGAGCCCCGCCGCGGGATGAACGACCAGTACTTCGTCTTGATGACGTCGAGGACGCCCTGCGACAGCCACTCCGGGTCGATGTACTGCGGGTAGACGCAGAGCCGCTCCGTGAGCGCGTAGCCGAGCGGCTGGAGCGTCTTGCGCACCTGGATCGGCGACGGGAACGGGTGCTCGGGGCTGATGTGGTCGCCGTTCGCGCTCAGGCCGCCGAGGTCGGTCGCGCCCGCCTCGATCATCTGCGGCCACCAGTCGGCGAGGTTCGGCGGGACCTGGATCCCGACCCCGGGCATCAGCTCGCGCGCGATGCGGACGAGGTCGATCATCTCCTCGATCGACACCGGCGACGCCCACGACGGCAGCGGCAGCGACGGGTGCGTGTCCAGGCCGGTGCGCCAGTAGCGCTCCGCGGCCTCGGTCGCGACGTCGGCCGGCTCCTCGCCGTAGTAGCGGCGGTGCGGGACGAAGTTCTGGAGGATGATCTCCTGCAGGTGCCCGTGCTCGGCGTGGACCTCGGCCAGCGCGCGCAGCGCGTCGATCCGGTCCTCGTGCGTCTCGCCGATCCCGACGAGGATCCCCGACGTGTACGGGATCCGCAGCTCGCCCGCGGCCCGGATCGTGGCCAGGCGCCGCTCGGGCGCCTTCGTCGGCGAGCCCTGGTGGGCGACGAGGTCGCCGCGCGTGGACTCGAGCATGATCCCCTGCGAGGCGGTCACCTCGCGCAGGCGGGCGAGGTCCTCGCGCGACAGCGTCCCGAGGTTCGCGTGCGGGAGGATGCCGCGCTCGAGCGCGCGCTCGCACGCCCACACGACGTAGGCGACGAAGTCCTCGAATCCGAGCTCGGCCAGGCGCTCGCGGACCCCGGCGTGGTGGTCGGGCTCGTCGCCCGTCAGCACGAGCAGCTCCTTGACCCCGCGCCGCGCGGCGCGGTCGATCACCTGCTCGACGTACGCCGGCGCGTGGAGGTGCGCCCGGTGGGTCTGGAAGGCGCAGTACTTGCAGTGGGACACGCACGTGCGCGACAGCGAGAGCGTCACGTTGCGCGAGAAGGTCACCCGGCGGCGCATCGCCACGAACGTTACCGAGGGGCGGTCCCCGGCCCGGACCGGCGCCGATCCGGACCGGCGGTCGAACCCGGATTCGACCGTCGGCATCTGGCGCTCGCGCCCGGTCCGGGCGAGGCTGGCGCGCCGGCAATGCTCGACTACGGGTTCGCGACGTTCGCCTCCAAGGACGACCTGCTCGACCGCGCCGCCGCGGCGTGGAACCCGGACAGGACGCGCTTCTGGCGCGCGTCGGGCGTCGACCTCGTCATCGACCGCCGGGAGGGCTACCGGCTGTGGGACGTCGACGGGCGCGAGCTCATCGACGTCCACCTCAACGGCGGCACCTACAACCTCGGCCACCGCCACCCCGAGCTCGTCGCCGCGCTCGTCGAGGGGGTCGAGCGCTTCGACATCGGCAACCACCACTTCCCGTCGATCGCCCGGACCGCGCTGGCCGAGGCGCTCGTCGCGAGCGGCGGGCCCGGGATGGCCCGCGTCGTGTTCGGCGCCGCCGGCGGCGAGGCGATCGACGTCGCGATCAAGACCGCCCGCCACGCGACCGGCCGGCGCAGGGTCGTCTCGATCGCCAAGGGCTACCACGGCCACACCGGGCTGGCGGTCTGCACCGGCGACGAGCGCTTCTCGCGCCCGTTCCTGGCCGAGCGCCCCGGCGAGTTCGCCCACGTCCCGCTCAACGACCTCGACGCGATGGCGGCCGCGCTCGCCGGCGGCGACGTCGCCGCCGTGCTCATCGAGACGATCCCCGCCACGTACGGCTTCCCGCTGCCGCAGCCCGGCTACCTCGCCGCGGTGAAGGCGCTCTGCGAGGAGCACGGGACGCTCTACGTCGCCGACGAGGTCCAGACCGGGCTCATGCGCACCGGCGAGCTGTGGGCGATCCACAAGGCGGGCGTCCAGCCGGACATGATCGTCACCGCCAAGGGCCTGGGCGGCGGCCTCTACCCGCTGTCGGCCGTGATCCTCAGCGGGCGGTGCGCGCGCTGGCTGGAGGAGGACGGCTTCGCGCACATGTCGACGGCCGCCGGCGCCGAGCTCGGCTGCGTCGTCGGCCTCAAGGCGCTGGAGATCACGACCCGCCCCGAGGTCCGCGCCGGGGTCGCCCGCGCGGCGGCCCGCTTCGCCGACGGCCTGGCCGCGATCCGCGAGCGCCACGGCGGCTGGCTGACCGGCGTGCGCCAGGACGGGCTCGTCATGGGCCTCGAGTTCGCCGCGCCCGAGGGCGCCCGCGACGTCATGCGCGCCCTCTACGAGCGCGGCGTGTGGGCGATCTTCTCCACCCTCGACCCGAGCGTCCTGCAGTGCAAGCCGGGCCTCCTCGTCGACGACGCGCTCGTCGACGAGATCCTCGCCCGGCTCGAGTCCGCCGTGGAGGCCACCGCATGACCGTCCGCCTGAGCGTCGAGGACGCGATCGCCGCCGCCGCGCTGCCGCGCTACGACCTGTCGCCGCAGGCGACGGCGACGCTGATCGACGTCTCCGAGAACGCGACCTACCGCGTCGACGACCCCGAGACCGGCCGGCGCGCCGCCCTGCGCGTCCACCGTCCCGGCTACCGCGACGCGCCCGAGATCGAGTCCGAGCTGCGCTGGATGGACGCGCTGCGCGCCGCGGGCGTCGTCGACGCGCCCGCGGCGATCCCCGGCCGCCACGGCGCGCGGGTCCTCTCCGTCGCCGCCGAGGGCGAGTGCCGCGACGTCGTCCTCTTCGCGTGGCTCGACGGGACGGCCCCGTCGCCCGAGGACGACCTCACCGACGGCTTCCGGATGCTCGGCGCGATCTCCGCCGCCCTGCACGAGCACGCGCGCCGCTGGCCGCCGCCGCCCGGCTTCCGCCGCCCGCGCTGGGAGCACGCGACGATGCTCGGCGCCGACGCGGCCTGGGGCCGCTGGCAGGACGGCCTCGGCGTCGGGCGCGAGGAGCTCGCCCTCCTCTCCCGCCTCGACGCCGTCCTCGAGCGCCGCCTCGCCGCCTTCGGCACCGGCCCCGACCGCTTCGGGCTCGTCCACGCCGACCTGCGCCTGGCGAACCTGCTCGTCGACGACGGCGCCGTGCGGGTCATCGACTTCGACGACTGCGGCTGGTCGTGGTGGCTGTACGACTTCGCCACCGCGGTCTCGTTCTTCGAGGACGACCCGGCGGTGCCGGCGCTCGCCGCCGCGTGGGCGGACGGCTACCGGACCGTCGCGCCGCTCAGCGCCGCCGACGAGGCCGAGCTGGAGACGTTCGTGCTGCTGCGGCGGCTGCTGCTCGTCGCCTGGGTCGGCTCCCACCAGCACGCGCCCGAGGCGCAGGAGCTGGGCGCCGCGTTCACGGCCGGCACCTGCGCGCTGGCCGAGTCCTACCTGTCCCGGTTCACCTGACCCCGACGCACGGAGGACGGATCCGCATGTTCACCCCCATCGCCGGACGCGCCGCGATCGTCACCGGCGGGACGAAGGGCATCGGCCTCGGCATCGCCGGCGTGCTCGCCGGGGCGGGCGTCGACGTCGTCGTCTGCGGCCGCGACCCCGAGGCCGGCGCCGCCGCCGAGGCCGCGCTCGCCGACCGGCCGGGCGCGGTCCGCTACGTCCGCGCCGACCTCACCCGGGCCGGGGACTGCGAGCGGCTCGCCGCCGCGACGCTCGACGCGTTCGGCCGCATCGACATCGTCTGCGCGAACGCCGGCGCCTTCCCCGAGCGGCGCCTCGAGGACCTCACGAGCGCCGAGATCGACGAGCTGTTCGCTCTCAACGTCCGCGGCGCGATGCTCACCGTCCGCGCCTGCCTGCCCGCGCTGGAGGCCGGCGGGCACGGGCGCGTCATCGTCACCTCGTCGATCGCCGGGCCGGTCACCGGCTACCCGGGCTGGTCGCACGACGGGGCGACGAAGGCGGCGCTGCTGGGCTTCATGCGCTCGGCGGCGATGGAGCTCGCCCCGAAGGGGATCACGGTCAACGCGGTCCTGCCCGGCAACATCGCCACCGGCGGCCTCGAGGAGATGGGCGAGGCGTACCTGGCCGCGATGACCTCCTCGATCCCGCAGGGCAGGCTCGGCGCGCCCGAGGACATCGGGCACGCCTGCCTGTTCCTCGCCACCGACGAGGCGGCCTACATCACCGGCGCGTCGCTCGTCGTCGACGGCGGCCAGATCCTGACCGAGTCGGCCGGGTCGATGGAGGCGATCGGGACGGCGCAGGCCGCCTGACCGCCTAGCCTCCGGCCCATGCCGGAGGTCAACAGCGTCTGCGTCTACGCGGGGTCCAGCGCGGGCCGCCTGCCGGCGTACGCGCAGGCGGCCGCCGAGCTCGGCGCGCTCCTGGCCCGCCGCGGCATCCACGTCGTCTACGGGGGCGGCGACGTCGGCCTCATGGGTGTGCTCGCCGACGCGGCGCTCGCCGCCGGCGGGCGCGTCACCGGGATCATCCCCCGCACGCTGCTGAGGCGCGAGGTCGGCCACGGCTCGCTGACCGAGCTCGTCGTCGTCGAGACGATGCACGAGCGCAAGCACGAGATGGCCCGCCGCGCCGACGCGTTCGTCGCGCTCCCCGGCGGGATCGGCACGGTCGAGGAGCTCGTCGAGGCCCTCACCTGGACGCAGCTCGGCGTCCACCGCAAGCCGTGCGCGCTGCTGAACGCCGGCGGCTACTGGACGCCGCTCATCGGCTTCCTCGACCACGCGGTGGACGAGGGCTTCCTGCCCCCGCGCCACCGGGCCATGCTCGTCGCCGCCGACACCGCCGAGGCGGTGCTGGCGGCGATCGAGCGATGGGAGCCGCCCGAGGTCGAGCGCTGGCTGGACCCCGAGCAGGCGTGACTCAGCTGAGGCGGTCGATCGGGCGCTCGCCCGGGCCGCGCTCCGCGGCGGCGATGTCGTCGGCGAGATGCCCGGGCGGCACGTCGGTGTCCACGAGCCGGCCGCCCCAGCGGCGCTCCTGCTCGACGAGCACGATCCGCGTGTAGGCGAGGCCGGCGAGCACGCCGCCGACGAGCGGCGCGAGGACGTAGACGAGCAGGAACGTCCCGGCGCCCCCGAACTCGCCCGACACGAGCGCCGGGCCGAACGCGCGCGCCGGGTTCAGCGCCGCGCCGGTCAGCGCGCCCACGCCGAGCACCCCGAGGCCGAGCGTGCCGCCGATGATCAGGCCGGCCATGCTCTTCTCGGAGCGGACGTTGACAGCCATGGCGACGATCGCCCACAGCAGGACGAAGACGCCGATCGCCTCGGCCAGGAACGCGGCGCCGTCGCCGTTGGCGACGTCCGACACGCCCGGCGCGCCCCAGTTGACCGCCTCGCCGTAGTCGCCGACGAGGAGCCGGACGATGAGCGCGGCGGCGATCGCGCCGAGCACCTGCATGACGATGTAGACCCCCGCCTGGGCCGGCGCGATCTTGCGCAGGACCAGCAGCGTCACCGTCACCGCAGGATTGAAGTGCGCGCCGGACGTCTCGCCGAGCGCGTAGACCCCCATCGCGAGCGTGATCGCATGAGCGAGCGCGATCACGATCAGCGCCGGGACCGTGAGCCCCTCGGCGGCGGTCACCGAGACCGTGAGGCAGATGAAGAGCACCAGGAACAGGGTCCCGATGAACTCCGCCAGATAGGCAGCAATCCCTCGATTCTCCATATCGGGATGATCTGCCCCGTGAGCCGTCACGCAACTCTCGCTGGACAGATCGCCTGCGCCCTGCTCGCCGCCGGCGCGATCGCCCTCGGCCTCGGCCCCCCCGCCCGCCCCCCCCCCCCGCGCGGCCCCGCCCCCCCACCCCCCCCCCCCAACCCACC
>JADGIB010000174.1 GCA_019683665.1 Solirubrobacteraceae bacterium | reverse complement strand
GGGTCGGGGCGGGCATCGCTCCTCCGGTGGGTGGTGAACGGACTCGCGGCGGGCGCTAGGACGCGCGGTGGACGGCGTCGTGCGCGGCCTCGATGAGCCGGTCGGCGCGCTCGGCGCGGCGGTGGGCCCGCTCGAGGGTCCGGTCGGCGGACCGCGCCAGCCGCTGCTGGCGGCCGCTCGTCTCGCCGACGGCGTCGTGGACGTGGCGGTCGGCGCGCTCGATCCGGCGGTCGGCCGACTCGATGAGCCGGTCGGCCCGCTCGAGGGCCCGGTCGTCGGCGGCGGTGAGCCGGTCGGCGCGCGCGTGCCCGGCGACGCGGTGGAGGATCACGTGGGCGCGGTGCAGGTCGCGGTCGGCGCGCTCGAGGAGCCGGTCGGCGGCGGCGAGGTTCGCGTTGCGCCCGAGCCGGTGGGCGGCGTGGACGGCGCGGTCGGCGCGCTCGACGGCGGCGTCGGCGCGCTCGGCCGCGCGGTCGGCCTGCGCCAGCAGGCGCGCGGCGGGCTGGGTGGCCGCCTCGGCGGCGGGCGCGATCAGGGCGAGCGCGACCGCGCCCGCGGCGAACGTTGTCGGCGTGCGCATGGGGTCCCTCCTTGGCTGGGTACGGCCCCCGCGCGCGTCGCGGGGGCCGGCGCGGAGCGCACCCTACATTGGAGACATCGTGTCATCAAGTGATTGGCGTCACGGTGTCATCAGCGGGCGCCCCGCGCGGCGCCTCCGCGCACGGCCTACTTCGCCATGCAGCCGCCGTCGACGACGAGCGTCTGGCCGGTCATGAAGTCCGACGCGGCCGAGGCGAGGAACAGCGCCGGCCCCTTGATCTCCTCGGCCTCGGCGATCCGGCCCATCGGCGTGAAGTCCGACATCGCGGCGAGGACCTGCTCGTCGTGGAAGTCGCCCAGGCGCGTGCGGAAGAAGCCGGGGCAGATCGCGTTGACCTGGATCCCGTGCCTGGCGTACTCGAGGCCGAGCTCGCGCGTGAGGTTGACGACCGCGCCCTTGGCCGCGACGTAGGCCGGCGCCGGGAACAGGCTCGACGAGCCGGTCAGGCCCCACATCGAGGCGGTGATGATCTGCTTGCCCGAGCGCCGCGGGACCATGACCTTCAGCGTCTCGCGCGCGACGAAGAAGACGCCGTCGAGGTTGACGCCGAGCACGCGCCGCCACTCGGGCGTGTCGTACTCGTGGACGAGCAGCGGCTCGGCGTCGGCGACGCCGGCGTTGTTGAAGACGATGTCCAGCCGCCCGAAGCGGTCGACCGCGGCGGCGACCGCGTCGGCCACCTGCTGCTCGTCGGACACGTCGCAGCGCACGGTCAGGGCCCGCCGCCCCTGCGCCTCGACGACGTTCGCCGTCTCCCGCATCCCGGCCTCGTCGACGTCGAGGCAGGCGACGTCGGCGCCCGCCTCGGCCATCGCCGCCGCGTACTGGGCGCCGAGGCCCGACGCCGCGCCCGTCACCAGCGCGACCTTGCCGTCGAGGGCGAACTGCTCCAGGACGTCCAACGCTCTCCTCCTCCGTTGCGGTCCAGATGCGCGATTCGTATCAGGAAGCCCGTCGCCCGTCTGCTGGTACCTTGGCGTACCAATCGGCGCAGGAGCGTGACGTGACCCAGGGGGACCGGATCGAGCAGGACGAGCGGCTGGCCGACGTCGGCCGCGGGATCACGCTGTGCTGGTCGGCGCTCGGCGACCCCGCCGACCCGCCGCTGCTGCTCATCGCCGGCCTGGGCCAGCAGCTCGTCGGGTGGCCGCCCGAGCTGTCGGAGGCGCTCGCCGCCGAGGGCTTCCACGTCATCCGCTTCGACAACCGCGACAGCGGCCGCTCGACGTCGATGGCCGTGCCGCCGCCGACGACGGGGCGGCTGCTCACCCGCCGCTTCGCCCCCGAGCAGTACACGCTGGAGGACATGGCCGACGACGCCGCCGGGCTGCTCGACGCGCTCGGCCTCGCGCCCGCCCACGTCGTCGGCGTCTCGATGGGCGGCATGATCGGCCAGATGCTCGCCGCCCGCCGGCCCGACGCGGTGCGCAGCCTCGTCTCGATCATGTCGACGACCGGGTCGCGGCGGGTCGGCCAGCCGGCCGCGTCCACGCTGCGGATGCTCGCCCGCCGGCCGCCCCGCAGCCGCGACGAGGCCGTCGAGCGGGCGGTCGAGATGTTCCGCCACATCGGCTCGCACGGCTTCCCCTACGACGAGGCCCGGGTCCGCCGCGTGGCCGGGATCGCCTACGACCGCGGCTTCAACCCGGCCGGCACCGCCCGCCAGATGGCGGCGATCCTGAAGTCCGGCGACCGCACGGCGGCGCTGCGCGCGATCCGGGCGCCCACGCTCGTCCTCCACGGCGACCGCGACCGGATGGTCCACCCGTCCGGCGCCCGGGCCACCGCCCGCGCGATCCCGGGCGCCCGCCTGGAGACGATCCAGGGGATGGGGCACGACCTGCCCGCGGCCGCCTGCCCGACGATCGTGCGCGCGATCGCCCAGCACGCCCGCGCGGCCGACGCCGCCGCCGGCGCGGACGCCGTCGCGGCGTAGCCCTCAGCCGGCGAGCAGGACGTCGAGCAGGCCCGGGAAGCGGGCCTCGAGGTCGTCGCGGCGCAGCGAGACGAAGCGCGTCGTGCCGCTCACGCGCGTGCGGGTGATCCCCGCCTCGCGCAGGAGCCGCAGGTGGTAGGAGCCGGTCGACGTCGGGACGCCGAGCCGCTCGGCCAGCTCGCCGCACGGGCGCTCGCCGTCGGCCAGCGCGCGCACGATCTCGAGGCGCAGCGGGTCGCCGAGCGTGCGCAGCACGGTGGCCAGGTCGAGGCTCTCGACCGGCGGGTGGGGGATGCGGTCGCGCACCGGCGCCCGGGGCGGCATGGCCCTCATGCTACAACTGTTCCCCTATTTCCAAGACTTTGGAAACACCGGAGGAGCCCATGACCGTCACCGCCCCGCCGACCTCGACGCCGACGCCCCGCGCCCGCTGCGCCCTCGGCCCGTGGGCGGCGTACGGGCTCGTCACCGCGGTCGTCGGCCTCGCCCTGTTCGCGTCGGCGACCCCGTCGCCGCTCTACGCCACGTACCGCGAGCTGTGGGGGTTCTCGCCGACCGTGCTCACGCTCGTCTTCGCCGTCTACGCGTTCGGGGTCCTCGCCGCGCTCCTGCTCGCCGGCGGCGTCTCCGACGTCGTCGGCCGGCGGCCCGTGCTCGTCGCCGCCCTCGCGACGCTCATCGGGACCTCGCTGCTGTTCGCCTCGGCCGGGTCGGTCGGGTGGCTGTTCGCCGCGCGCGCCGTCCAGGGCGTCGCGACGGGCCTGGCCCTCGGCGCGGCGAGCGCGGCGATGCTCGACCTCCACCCGCGGCGCGACCCGGCCGCGGTCGGGCTGGCGAACGGGGTCGTCAGCGCCGCCGGCATGGGCCTGGGCACGTTCGTCGCCTCGGTCCTCGTCGAGGTCGCGCCCGCGCCGCGCGTCGTCCCCTACCTCGTCCTGGTCGTCCTGTTCGCGGTCGCGCTCGCCGGCGCGCTCGCGCTGCCCGAGCCGGTCGCCGCGCGCTCGCGCCCGCGCCCGGCGCCGCAGGCCCCGCGCGTCCCGGCCGCGGTGCGCCGCCCGTTCCTGCTCGCGTCGCTGGCCGTCCTGTCGTCGTGGTCGATCGGGGGCCTGTTCCTCGCCCTCGGGCCGCAGCTGGCCGGCGCCCTGTTCGACACCGCCGACCACGTCGTCGCCGGGGCGGTGGTGCTCGCCCTCTGCGGCGCCGGGGCGCTGTCGCAGCTCGCCTTCGGCCGGGCCGCCCCGTGGCGCTGCGCGACCGGCGGCTCGATCGCGCTGTCGGCCGGGATCCTGCTCATCGTCGCCGCGGCCGCGGCCGACTCCGGGCCGCTGCTCCTGCTCGGCGCCGTCGTCGGCGGCGGCGGGTTCGGCACCGCCTTCCTCGGCGCCCTGCGCGCGCTGTCGGTCGCGATCCCGCCCACGCACCGGGCCGAGGTGATGTCGGCGTTCTACGTCGTCGCCTACGCCTCGCTGTCGCTGCCCGCCGTGCTCGCCGGCGCGCTCACGACGCCGCTGGGGCTGGAGGCGACGTTCGAGCTCATCGGCGGGGTCGTCGCCGCGCTCGCGCTCGTCGTCGCCGCCGAGGCGTGGCGGACCCGGCCGGCCGCCGCCCGCGCCGCCGCCCGCGCCGCCGCCTGAGCGCCGCTCAGCTCGGCGCCGGGCGCACCGTCGCGTCGTGGACCTCGTCGAGCGCGACGAGCTCGGCGACCGCGGCGTCGAGCTCCTCGGGGCGCGCCGTGCGGACGGTCAGCGACACGCTGCGCCGCCGCGTGTCGCCGGCGTCCTCGATCGTCAGGTCGTGGACCTGGGCGCCGGCGCCGCGCAGGCGGTCGAGGACGGGCGCGAGCGTCCCGTGGCCCTGCTCGTAGTCGACGGTGACGATGCGCATCCCGCCGCCGAGCCGGTCGAGGACCCGCACGCGCGCCCGCCCGAGCCCGACGAGCAGGACGAGGATGAGCCCGGTGCCGATCGCGGCGGTGGCGAGCAGCCCGGCCCCGGCGGCCAGGCCGATCGCGGCGGCCGCCCACAGCCCGGCCGCGGTCGTCAGCCCGCGCACGGCGGCGCCCTCGCGCAGGATCGCGCCGGCGCCGATGAAGCCGATGCCCGACGCCACCTGGGCGGCGACGCGCATCGGGTCGCCGCTCGGGCCGCGGTCGAGGCTCTCGAAGCCGTACGCGCCGGCGATCGTGAAGATCGCCGCGCCGACGGCGACGAGCGCGTGCGTGCGCATCCCGGCCACCTGGCCGCGCCGCTCGCGCTCGAGCCCGAGCAGCGCGCCGAGGGCCGCGGCGACGGCGATGTGGGCGGCGAGCTCGAGGTCGCTGGGCATGCCGGTTCGCTTCCCCGGCCCGGCGCGTTCCAACCGGCTCGCGGCGGCCCGGCCGCGGGGGTGTGGACAGCCCCAGGGACGTTCGCCTGGTGGCTCGATGGCGGCGGGGCCGGCCGCGATCGATCCTCGACCCATGACCACGACCCTCCACCCGCGCCCGGTCCCGCCGGCCGTGCGCCGCGCCGCGGCGGTCGAGCTGCGGGAGGTCGCCAAGACCCACGGCGCCGGCGACGGCCGCGTCGCCGCGCTCGACGGCGTCACGCTCGCGTTCGAGGCCGGCGCCGCCACCGCGATCATGGGCCCCTCGGACTCGGGCAAGACGACGCTGCTGCAGTGCGCGGCCGGGCTCGACCGCCCCGACCGCGGCAGCGTCCGCCTCGGCGACATCGAGCTGACCGGCCTCGGCGAGCGCGCGCTCGCCCGCCTGCGCCGCCGCCGCGCCGGCTTCGTCTTCCAGGCCTTCAACCTCCTGCCCTCGCTGACCGCCGAGCAGAACGTGGCGCTCCCGCTGCGCCTCGCCGGCGAGCGGCCGCGCCGCCGCGACGTGCGCGCCGCCCTCGCCCGCGTCGGGCTCGCCGACCGCGCCCGCCACCGGCCCGCCCAGCTCTCGGGCGGCCAGCAGCAGCGCGTCGCGATCGCCCGCGCGCTGATCGGCGACCCCGAGGTGATCTTCGCCGACGAGCCGACCGGCGCGCTCGACCGCGCCAGCGCCCGCGACGTCCTCGCGCTCCTGCGCGCCGCCGTCGTCGAGCAGGGCCGCACGCTCGTCGTCGTCACCCACGACCCGGTCGTCGCCGCGCACGCCGACCGCGTCGTCTTCCTGGCCGACGGCCGGGTCGCCGACGACCTCGCCGCGCCCACCGCCGAGGCCGTCGCCGAGCGGATGACGGCGCTGGAGGCGTGACGTGGTCGCGCTCGCCCTGCGCATGCTGCGCACGCGCGTCGGCTCGGTCGCCGGCACGTTCGTCATGCTCGCCCTGACCGCCACCGTCGTCGGCCTCGCCGGGCAGGTGATGGCCAGCGGCCTCGCCGCCCCCGGCCCCGGCCGCTACGCCGCGGCCGACGTCGTCGTGCGGGCCGATCCCGAGATCGCCTTCGGCCGCGGCGAGGACCGCGTGACCGTCGACGTGCGGCGCTCGGCGCCGCTGGACGCCGCGGCCGTCGCGCGGGTCGCGGCGGTCCCCGGCGTGCGCGCCGCGGTCGGCGACGTCAGCGTCCCGGTCGCGGTCCTCGACCGCCGCGGCCGCCCGCTGCCCGCCGCCGGCGGCGAGGCCGCGCACGCCCACGGCTGGGAGAGCGCGGCGCTCACCCCGTACGCGCTGCGCGCCGGGCGGGCCCCGCGCGGCCCCGGCGAGATCGTGCTCGACGCCGGCCTGGCCCGCGCCGGCCGGTTCGCGCCCGGCGACCGCGTCCGCGTCGTCACGCCCGCCGGCACCCGGACACTGGCCGTGGCCGGCGTCGCCGCCGCGTCCGCCGGCCGGCAGGCGCGGCAGAGCGCGGCGTTCGTCACCGCCGGCGAGGCCCAGGCGCTCACCGGCCGCGGGCCGGGGTTCGACGCGATCGCCGTCGTCGCCGACGGCGGGCGGGCCACCGGCGGGCTGCGCGAGCGGATCGCCGCCGCGGCCGGGCCGGGCGCCGAGGCGCTCGACCGCCGGCACGCCGACCCCGGGGACCCGCGCGCGTACGAGCGCGCGGTGCTCGTGGCCGTCGTCGCGTCGAGCGGCGGGATCACGACGCTCATCGCCGTGCTCGTCGTCGCCGGCACGCTCGCGTTCGTCGTCGAGCGCCGCCGGCGCGAGCTCGCGCTCCTGCGCGCCGTGGGCGCGACGCCCGGCCAGGTGCGGCGGCTGCTCGTCGGCGAGGTCGCGCTCGTCGGGCTCGTCGCCGGCGCCGCCGGCTGCGCGGCCGCCGCGCTGCTCGCCGGCCCGGCCGCGGCGGTCCTGACCGACGTCGGGCTGGCCCCCGACGGCTTCCGCGTCGACCGCCACTGGATCCCCGACGCGACCGCGATCGCCGTCGGCGCGGTCGTCGCGGTGCTCGCCGCGCTCGGCGCGGTGCGCCGCGCGCTCGCCGCGCGCCCGGGCGCGGCGCTCGTCGAGGCGGCCGTGCCGCCCCGCCGGCTGCCGCTCGTGCGGGTCCTGCTCGGGCTGGCCGCCGCCGGCGGCGGGCTCGCGCTCGTCATCGTGCTCGGCTCGCAGGGCGTCGAGTTCGCCGGCCTGTTCGCGATCACGTTCGCGCTCGCGCTCGCGTTCCTGGCGCCGATCGCGCTCGGCGGGCCCGCGGCGCTCCTGGCCGCGCCGCTGCGGCGCGCGGGCGGCGGCGCCGCGTTCCTGGCCGGGGCGGCGCTCGCCACCGGGCGCCGGCGCACCGGCGCGGTGGCCGCCGCGATCGCGCTCGTCATCGCGATCGCCGCGACGCAGTCGCTCACGCTCGCGACCGCGCAGGAGCGCACGCGCGAGGTGACCGCCCAGCGGACCGCCGCGACCGCCGTGCTCGTCCCCGCCTCCCCGGCCGGGCTGCCGCCGTCGCTGGCGCGCGAGGCCCGCGCGCTGCCTGGCGTCGCCGCGGCCGCGGGCGTCGTCTCGACCGAGGTCGCCGTGCTCGACCGCGGGCTGACGAACGACGACGAGCCGTGGGCCGCGGCCGGCCGCGCCCCCGCGCGGGCGCGCGGCGCGCGCGCCCGCCGCGGCC
>JADGIB010000173.1 GCA_019683665.1 Solirubrobacteraceae bacterium | reverse complement strand
GGGGAGGGGAGCGGCGGGCCCGGGCGGGGCGGCTAGGAGTCGAACCCGAGCCCGAGGCGGTCGAGCGTCCGCAGCCACAGCCCGCGGCGGCCCTCGCGCTCGTCGGCGGCGGCCAGGCGGTTGCGGGTGAGCTGGACGACGGCGGTGCGCAGCGGCTCGGGCGGGAACGGGACCGGCTTGCGGCGCACGTAGCGCAGGCGGGTCGCCTCGGTGTCGCGGCCGTCGAGGAGGTCGAGGGCGACGCGGGCGCCCCAGCGGGTGGCGCCGACGCCCAGCCCGGTGTAGCCCAGCGCGTAGGCGACCCGCCCGCCGTGCGCGGTCCCGAAGAAGACGCTGAAGCGCGAGCACGTGTCGATCGCGCCGCCCCAGCGGTGGGTGAAGCGCACGTCGGCCAGCTGCGGGAACGTCGCCGCGAAGTGCTGCGACAGCCGCGCGAACGTCGGCTCGTGCTCGTCGAGGTGCGGGCCCATCGGCCCGCCGAAGCGGTAGACGGCGTCGTAGCCGCCGAACAGGATCCGCCCGTCGGCGGTCGGCCGGTAGTAGTGGAACTGGTTGCCCATGTCGGCCAGCCCCTGGCGGCGGCGCCAGCCGACCGCCGCCCACTGCGCCTCGGTCAGCGGCTCGGTCACGAGCACGTAGTCGTAGACCGGCAGCACCCAGGCGCGCACGCGCCGCAGCAGCGGCGGCGACGCCCCGGTCGCCAGCAGCACCCGCCGGGCCCGCACCGCGCCGCCCGGCACCCGCACCACGACCGGGCCGGAGCCGCGCGCCGCCTCGAGCCCGAGCGCCGCGGTGCGCTCGCAGACCCGCACGCCGAGCCGCTGGGCCGCCTCGCGCAGGCCATCGGCCAGCTTCGCCGGGTCGACGATCGCCGACCCGGTCCGGTCCCACAGCCCGCCGCGGTAGGTGGGGGAGGCGACCTCGGCCCGTATCGCCTCGCCGTCGAGCAGCTCGACGTCGTGGCCGAAGCGGCGCAGCAGCTGCGCCGACTCGGCCAGCCACGCCTCCTCGTGCGGCTCGAGCGCGACCGAGATCTCGCCGGTGCGCTCGAGGTCGCAGGCGATCCCGTGGCGCTCGACGTCGGCGACGAGCCCGTCGAACGACGCCAGGCCGAGCCGCTCGAGCGTCTCCATCTCGTCGCCGAACCGGGCCAGCCCGTTCTCCACGCCGTGGGTGAGCGAGCTCGACACGAAGCCGCCGTTGCGCCCGCTCGCGCCGAAGGCGACCGTCTCGGCCTCGAGCAGGACGACCTCGCGCCCGGGGTCGCGCTCGCGCGCGGCGAGCGCCGCCCACAGGCCGGTGAACCCGCCGCCGACGATGCACAGGTCGGCCTCGACGACGCCCTCCAGCGGCGGCAGCGGGTCGCGCGGCGGCAGCGTCGCGGTCCAGAACGGGCGCGGCTCGGCGTCCGCGTAGCGGGCGCGGTCGGCGGCGGTCGGGGGATGATCGGACCAGGGACGTGGCATCGGTCCGGCTAGTCTCGACGACGGAGCGGCGCGCGACGCACGCTGCGACGCCTCGTCCAGGTCGCCGGCGCAGCTCGTGACGGAATGCCCGGATGACACCGCACCGCAAGCGCGACATGACTGGGGCCATGCCGCCCGAGACCGCGTCGGACTCCCGGGCGCTCGCGAACATCACCGTCCGGCACGCGCTCGGGCTGCCCGTCCTGCGTCGCGGCCTGCCGCAGGTCCTCGCCGGCCACGACCGCCTCGACCGCCCGATCCGCTGGGTCCACGCCGGCGAGGTGTCGAACATCGCGTCGCTGCTCATGGGCGGGGAGATGCTCCTGACGACCGGCATGGGCATCGGCCCGCGCGCCGCCGACCAGCGGCGCTTCGTCGAGCGGCTCGCCGAGCAGGAGGTCGCCGCGCTCGTCATCGAGCTCGGCCCGGCCTTCCCGGAGCCGACCCCGGCGCTCGTCGACGCCGCCCAGCGCCACCGCCTGCCGCTGATCGTCCTCCACCGCGAGATCGCGTTCGTGACCGTCACCGAGGCGATCCACACCGAGATCGTCTCCTCCCACTACGCGCTCCTGCGCCGCGGCGAGCAGATCCAGCGCCGCCTGACCGCGCTCATGCTCGACGGGGAGGGCATCCCCGAGGTCCTGTCGGCGCTGGCGGCGACGCTGCGCGCCCCGGTCTTCCTGGAGGCCGCGGGCCGGCGGCTGCTCTCGCACGCGGTGCCGCCCGACTACGACCTCGACCCCGTCGACGTGTGGGAGACCGCCCGCCACGCCGACGACGCGCCCGGCGTGCAGGCGGCGCGCGTGCGGATGGGCGGCCACCAGGCCGACGGCCGGCTGCTCGTCGCCGACCTGCGCGCCCCGTTCGACGCGCTGGCCGGGATCGCGCTCGACCACGCGGCCGACATCGTCGCGCTCGCCCTCCTGCGCGCCCGCCAGGAGGAGGAGCTCATCGCCCACGAGCGCGGGTCGTTCCTGGCCAACCTCGCCGACGGCCGCGTCGCCCCGGAGGCGGTCGTGCGCACCGCCCGGGCCGCCGGCCTCGACGCGGACCCGGCCCTCGTCCTCCCGGTCGCCGCCGAGGTGCGGGCCGGGCCGGCGGCCGCGCCCGCCGACTGGGCCACCGCGCTGCGCGACGCGCGCCAGGCGCTCGTCGACCGCGGCCTGCACGCGATCGTCGGCCGGCGCGCGGCTACCGCGAGCTTCCTCGCCCTCGTCGCCCTGCGCGACGCCGACCAGCGGACCGCCGCGGCCGACGCCGCCGCCGACGCGCTGCGCCACGCCGTCGGCCGCCGGCTCGGGCCGGGGGAGGTGACGGTCGCCGCCGGCCGGGCCGTCGAGCCCGCCGAGGCCGGGGAGGCGCTGCGCCTGGCCGAGGAGAGCGCGGCGAGCGCCGCCGGGCTGCCGCCGCGGCCCTGGCACGACGTCCGCGCGCTCGAGCTGCGGCGGCTGCTGTGGAGCTGGCGCGACGACCCGGGCCTGGCCGCGCTCGTCGACCGGGTCCTCGGCCCGCTCATCGAGCACGACCGCCAGCGCAAGCTCGTGCTCCTGCCGACGCTCGAGGCGCTGCTGGCCAACGGCGGGCGCAAGGCGGAGACGGCGCGGGCCCTGCACCTCAACCGCCAGGCGCTCTACCACCGCCTCACCCGGATCGAGCAGCTCCTCGACGTCGACCTCTCCGACGCCGGCCAGCTCCTCACGCTCCACGTCGCCCTCTACGCGCGCGAGTGCATCGACCGTGCGCGGTCGGACCGATAACGTCTGACAGAACCGACGCGGACGACCGCAAGGAGGAGAGAGAGATGGCGACGACCGCGCCCGCGCTGTTCGGTCCCGAGATCCTCGACGGCAAGCTCTACAGCGGCGGCTGGACGGCGGCCGGCGAGCGGCTGGTCACCCGCGAGCCCGCCACCGGCGAGACGCTGGCCGAGGTCGGCGCGGCCGGCCCCGACGACGTCCGCCGCGCCGCGCAGGCGGCGGCCGAGGCGCAGCCGGCGTGGGGCGGGGCCGACCCGCACGAGCGGGCCGCGGTCCTCCTGCGCGCCGCCGAGGTCCTCCAGGCCAACGCGGACGAGCTCGTCTCGTGGATCATCCGCGAGACCGGCTCGATCCCGCCGAAGGCCGACTTCGAGATCGACCTCGCCACCTCGGAGCTGCGCGAGGCGGCGGCGCTCGCCCCGCGCGTGCGCGGCGAGGCGATCCCGCAGCCGGACGGCACCCTGTCGATCGCCCAGCGCGTCCCGATCGGCGTCGTCGGCGTCATCACGCCGTGGAACGTGCCGCTCGTGCTCGGGATGCGCTCGGTCGCCCCGGCCCTCGCGCTCGGCAACGCGGTCGTCCTCAAGCCCGACCCGAACACCCCGGTCGCCGGCGGCCTCAGCTTCGCCCGGATCTTCGAGGAGGCGGGCCTGCCGGAGGGGGTCCTCCACGTCCTGCCCGGCGGGGCCGACGCCGGCCAGGCGCTGTGCTCGGCGCCCGAGGTCGGGATGGTGTCGTTCACCGGCTCCACCGCGGCCGGGCGCAAGGTCGGCGCGACCTGCGGCGA
This sequence comes from Solirubrobacteraceae bacterium, assembly GCA_019683665.1. Lineage (GTDB taxonomy): Bacteria > Actinomycetota > Thermoleophilia > Solirubrobacterales > Solirubrobacteraceae > Capillimicrobium. Next base: position 3,543 of record JADGIB010000173.1, on the reverse strand, counting down.
GCATCTCAAGAAGGTCGCGCTCGAGCTCGGCGGCAAGAGCTCGTTCATCGTCCTCGAGGACGCCGACCTCGACGCGGCCGCCTCCTCCGGCGCCTGGGGCTCGTTCCTGCACCAGGGCCAGATCTGCATGGCGTCGGGCCGCCACCTCGTCCACGAGAAGGTCGCCGCGGAGTACCTGGAGAAGCTCGCCGCGAAGGCCGCGAACCTGCCGGTCGGCAACCCGGCCGCCGAGCAGGTCGCGCTCGGGCCGCTCATCAACGAGCGCCAGTTCGAGAAGGTCTCGTCGATCGTCTCCGACACGATCGCCGCGGGCGCCCAGGTCCTGGCCGGCGGCGAGGGGAACGCCCCGTACTTCCCGGCGACCGTCCTGGCCGAGATGCGCCCGGACATGCGCGGCTGGCGGGAGGAGATCTTCGGCCCGGTCGCGCCGGTGATGACGTTCTCCGACGACGACGAGGCGATCGCGCTGGCCAACGACACCGAGTACGGGCTCTCGAACGCGGTCTTCACGTCGGACCTGGCCCGCGGGCGGCGGATCGCCGGCTCGCTGCGCAGCGGCATGGCCCACATCAACGACCAGACCATCCACGATGACGCGCGCGTCCCGTTCGGCGGCGTCGGCGCGTCGGGCAACGGCGGGCGCTTCGGCGGCGAGGCGAACCTGGAGGAGTTCACCCAGTGGCGCTGGACGACCGAGCGCGCCACGCCCGCCAGGTACCCCTTCTGACGCCGACGATCCCCATCTGACGATCCCCGCGGGTTCCTGACGATCCCCGCGGGTTCCGCCCCCTGGGCGGACACCCGCTGCGGGAACCTGGCCCCCTGGGCCAGCGTTCCCCGGGTTCCGCCCCCTGGGCGGACACCCGCTGCGGGAACCTGGCCCCCTGGGCCAGCGTTCCCCGGAACCTGGCCCCTGGCCCGGCGACCCCGCGGGTTCCGCCCCCTGGGCGGACACCCGCTGCGGGAACCTGGCCCCCTGGGCCAGCGTTCCCCGGAACCCGGCCCCCTGGGCCGGCGTTCCCCCAATACGCTCATCCCATGGCCCAGCGGATGAGCGCCGAGGAGCGGCGCGCCGACCTCGTCGATGCCGCCGCGCGCGCGATCGTCGCGCACGGCCTCGACGGCTTCCGCGTGCGCGACGTCGCCGACGAGGCCGGCGTGTCGCAGCCGCTCGTCTCCACCCACTTCCGCTCGCGCGAGGAGCTCGTCCTCGCCGCGTTCGTGCGCTCCGACGAGCGCGCGATGGCGGCGATCGACGAGCGCATGGCCGCGGGCGGCGACGCCCGCGACCGGCTGCGGACGCTGCTCCTGCTGCTGCTCGACGACGCCGGCGACCCGGAGATCGCGCTGAGCTGGCGGCTGTGGCAGGAGGTGCGCCGCCACCCGGCGCCGTCGGAGGCACTGCGCGACGCGGTCTCCCAGCGCGAGTACGCGTGGATCGGGCGGATCGCCGCGCTCCTGGAGGAGGGGATGGCGGACGGGAGCGTGCGTCCCGGGATCGACCCGCAGCGCACGGCGCTGTTCCTGAACGCGTTCGTCGACGGCCTGTGCCCGGCGGTGCGCTGGTCGACGGTCGACCTGGAGACGGCGACGAGCCTGCTCGACGAGGCGCTGGACGAGCGCCTCGGCTGACCGCGGCGCCGAGCGGCGCCGCGCCTGCGTGACGGACGTCACTGGCGGAAGGCAACTGATGATGGCATCATTAGTTGCAGATCATGTCCGTCGCCCCCGCCCGTCGCACGCCCCTGCGCTTCCCCGGCGTCCTGCGGCTGCTGTCGCTGTCGATGCTCGCGCGCACGCCCGAGGCCGCCCTCGGGCTGCTCTTCATCCTGCGCGTCCGCGACCTGGGGGGCTCGTTCGCGCTGGCCGGCGCCGTCTCCGGCGTCCTCGCGCTCGGCCTCGCCGGCGGCGCCCCGCTGCTCGGGCGGCTCATCGACCGCCACGGCCAGACGTCGACGCTCGTCGCCACCGGCCTGATCGCCGCGCTGACGATCGCCGCCGCCGGCCTGCTTCCCGGCGGCAGCCCAGCGGCCCTGCTCGTCCCGCTCGCGCTCGTGACCGGCGTCGCCCAGCCGCCGATCGCCCCCTGCCTGCGCGCCCTCTTCGGCCGCATCCTCGCCGACCCGCACGCCCGCCACGGCGCGCTCGCGCTCGACGCCGCCCTCCAGGAGATCTCGTTCATCGCCGGCCCGCTCGTGTTCGTCAGCGTCCTGGCCGCGATCTCGCCCGCCGTCGCGCTCCTCGGGGCCGCCGTCGCGCTCGCCGCCGGCACGCTCGCCTTCGCCGCCTCGCCCGAGTCGCGCGCCGTCCCCGGCAGCGCCGTCCGCCGCTCCCGCGCCGGCGCGCTCGCCGCGCCCGGCGTGCGCACGCTGCTCATCGTCAGCGCCGGCATGGGCGCGATGTTCGGCGCGATCGAGGTCGCGGTCGCCGGCGCCGTCGACGACGCCGGCCGGCCGTCCGCGCTCGGGATCCTGCTCGCCGTCTGGGGCGTGCCGAGCCTCGTCGCCGGCCTCGTCACCGCCCGCCTCGGCGCCCCGCGCGACCAGGGGCGGACGCTCATCCTCCTCGTCGGCGCGTCCGCGCTGCCCGCCGCCGCGCTCGCGCTGATGCCCGACCTGTGGACGCTCGGCCTCCTGCTGGCCGCCTCCGGCGCGCTCGTCGCCCCGACCTTCGCCGCGCTCTACTCGCTCGTCGCCGTCGTCGCCGTCCGCGGCACCGTCACCGAGGCCTACACCTGGGTGGCCAGCGGCATGTTCGCCGGCATCGCCCTCGGCGGGGCGGTCGGCGGCGCGATCGTCAGCGCGTCCGGCGCGCCCGCGGCCTTCGTCACCTCCGGCGCCGCCTGCCTCGTCGCCGCGCTCGCCGCCGCCACGCGGCGGGGGACGCTGCGCGCGCCGGCCGCCTACGCGTCGCCGAGCAGGCCCGGCCCGTCGGGGACGCGGATCGCCCCGTCGACGACCGGCAGCGCCGCCGCGACCTCCTCGTCGGCGAACGCGGTCAGCGTCGCCAGCCCGCAGGGCAGGTCGACGCGCAGCGCCGCCGCCGCGTGCACGGCCGCCGCGACGCCGAGCGGCCCGTCGTAGGCGGAGGCGAGGTAGACCTCGGCGCCGGTCGCGTGCACGAGCGACGCCTGCACGAGCAGCGACGAGATCCCGCCGCCGCGGGCGACCTTCAGGCAGACCGCGTCGGCGACCGCGGAGGCGAGCGCGCCCGGCACCGCCGCCGTCTCGTCGAGCGCGATCCGCACCGCGGTGCGCGCGCGCACCTCGCCCATCGCCTCGATTCCGTGGACCGGCTCCTCGACGAGCTCGAGGCCGGCGGGGGAGAGCGCGTCGATCGTGCGCACCGCCTCCTCGACGTCCCAGGCGCCGTTGGCGTCCAGGCGCAGCGCCATCCCCGGCCCGGCCGCCGCGCGGACGGCGGCGACGCGCCCGGCGTCGTCGCCGGTGCCGACCTTGAGCTTCACGCACCGGAACCCGGCCGCCGCGGCGGCCGCCGCGGCCGCCGCGGCCCCCGCCCCGGGGCCCGCCCCCCGCGGGGCCG
>JADGIB010000172.1 GCA_019683665.1 Solirubrobacteraceae bacterium | reverse complement strand
ATCCGGCGACTGCTTGTCGATCGCGTTGATCACCGCACAGCTGTCGGCGCTGAACCCCAGATCCGCGTCCACGTAGCCGATACGGCGGATCGTCTCGCGCGCGATCTCCTGCACATCCACGTACGTCTGCGTCGAGATCTCCCCCGACACGACGACCAGCCCGGTGTTGACCAGCGTCTCGCACGCCACCCGGCCCGCCGGATCAGCGGCCAGCACCGCATCCAGAACCCCGTCGGAGATCTGATCGGCCACCTTGTCGGGATGACCCTCGGTCACCGACTCCGACGTGAACAGGTACTCGCTCATGGGAACAGCTATCTCCTTGGGTGGCTGACGGCGACGCGGCGAGCCCGGGCACTCCCGGCCTGACCCGCGCGACGCGAACGGCGTGGATAGGACTGTAGTCCGATCGAGGTTCAGGGCAATGAGACGGGCGGCCGGACCGCCTCGAGCCGCTCCAGCGCCTCGCGGCCCACGCAGGTGACCCCGTGGGGCCGACCGGCGGCCATGAGGTGCGCCCACGCGGCCCGCGCGTGCGCGGCCGGCACGAGCAGCACGAGGCGCTCGGCGTCCCGGCACAGGAGCAGGCCGGGCCGCACGGCCTGCGTCGCCGGCACGAACCGGCCGGCCAGCGGCCGGGACCCGGCGGGCAGCAGCCCGGCGTCGGCGACGAGGCGCGGCGCCCGCGGCCCGACGATCGCGATCGCCGCGTAGTCGTCGGTGAGGTCGATGACCGACGCGCCCGGCACCGGCTGCGCGGCGGCGGCGAGCACGACCGCAGGTCGGCGGCCGCGGCCCGCGCGGCCACGACGAGCACGCGGTGGCCGGTGACCGGGCACCACCAGGCCCCGCACGAGGGCGTGGCGCGGCCGGGGACGAGCCGCTCGCCGGTGACGCGCTCGACGACGGCGGCGACCGCCTCGGGCGCGCCGCGCAGCTCGAGCGTGCCGTCGTCGGAGCGGTCCGACAGGCCGACCCCGTGCCGACAGACGGCGATCTCGGCGGCGACCGAGCCGAAGTGGGCGGCGACGCGGACGCCGGCGCGCGTCGTGAACGCGGCCCCGGCGGTGACGAGCGTCTCCTCCAGCACCCCTCGGCTCATGGCCCGGCACGCTACGCGCGCGCTGGCGGCCGGTCGCCTCCCGAAGGGGGAGGTTTTGCGGCCTTCCCGGACGGGTTGGGGGCCGCGGGGAGGGCTCGACCTGCCCGGATGGCGGGCAAAGACCCTCCCGCCTGGTGGTGAACGGACCCCGAGCGCCCCCATATCGTCCCGGCGATGGCGACCTCGACGACCGCCGGCACGGCCGGCCAGCGCAACCACGACACGGCCCGTCTCCTCGTCTCGTGCGCGGACGGCCCGGGAATCGTCGCGGCGGTCACGACGTTCCTGGCGGACCGGGGGGCGAACATCATCACCTCCGACCAGTACTCGACCGACCCGGAGGGCGGCCGCTTCTTCCTGCGGCTCGAGTTCCACCTGCCCGGGGTCGGCGACGCGCTCGGGGAGCTGCGCGAGGCGTTCGACCGCGAGGTCGCCCAGCCGCGCGGGATGCGCTTCCACATCAACGACGCCTCGCGGCCCAAGCGCGTCGCGATCATGGTGTCGCGCTACGACCACTGCCTGCTCGACCTCCTGTGGCGCGCCCGCCGCGGCGAGCTCGACATGGCGATCGGGCTCGTCGTCTCCAACTGGCCGGACCTGGCCGCCGAGGTCGACCGCTTCGACGTGCCCTACGAGCACGTGCCGGTCACGAGGGACACGAAGCCGCAGGCCGAGGCGCACGAGCTCGAGCTCATGGGCGGCGGCGCCTTCGACCTCATCGTCCTCGCCCGCTACATGCAGGTCCTCAGCGCCGACTTCCTCGACCGCATCGGGACGCCGATCATCAATATCCACCACTCGTTCCTGCCGGCGTTCGCCGGCGCGGGCCCGTACGAGCGGGCCAAGGAGCGCGGGGTGAAGCTCATCGGCGCCACCGCCCACTACGTGACCGAGGACCTCGACGAGGGCCCGATCATCGAGCAGGACGTGATCCGGGTGAACCACCGCCACACGGTCGAGGAGCTGACGCGGATGGGCGCCGACATCGAGCGGACGGTCCTCGCCCGGGCCGTGCAGTGGCACTGCGAGGACCGCATCCTCGTCCACGGCAACTCGACCGTCGTGTTCTGAGGCCGAGAGGGGAGCCATGGCGTCGGCGAGCAACGCGATCGGGACCGAGGGGACGCCGGCGGCCGACCCCGGGCGGGCCGAGCGCCTCCAGGCCCGGGCGCTGCAGGCGGCGAGCGCGCACGCCGCCGCGCGCGGCGCATCGGCCGACGCCCTGGCCGCCCGGGCCGCCGCGCTGTGCGAGGTCCCGGCCGAGGCGGCGTCGACCGGGGTCGCCGACGAGGCGCTGCGCGCGCTCGACGCCGCCGCCGTGCGCTGAGGCCCGGCTCACATGCCGGGGATCTCGGGCACGAGCCCGAGCTGCTCGAGCAGCCCCAGGGCGTCGTAGTGGACCCAGGACTCGACGATCCGCCCGTCGACGATGCGGTTGATGTCGGTCCCGGTGTAGGCGACCTCGCGGCCGGTCGGCTCGACGCCGAGGAACGCCGCGCCGGTGTGGGTGCCGCGGGCGGAGAAGCGGGCCATGACGAGGTCGCGCTCGGCCATCGTCTCCTCGACCGTGTAGGCCAGGTCCGGGAACGCGGCCCGGAACGCCCGCACCGCGGCCTTGATGCCCTCGGGCCCGAGGACGGTCTGCGGCTCGGGCCCGCGGACGGCGTGGTCGACGTAACCGGGGGCGTAGAGCTCGTCGGCGAGCTCGAGCCGCCCCCGGCCCCACATCTCCTCGAGGACGAGGCGGGCGATCCGGCGGTGGTCGTCGGGCGTGCTCACACCGGGAGGGGGAGCCGGGTGATCGCGCCGAGGTGCTGGACGCGGTCTTCGATCTCCTCGCGGGTGAGGCGCAGGACGCGCTCGGTGCCGAACTCCTCGACGTTGAAGGAGGCCAGAGCGGTGCCGTAGGCCATCGCGGTGCGGTAGTCGCCGGGGTGGCCCGACAGCCAGCCCACGAACCCGCCGGCGAACGTGTCGCCTGCCCCCGTGGGGTCCACCACCGTCTCCAGCGGGTAGGCGGGCAGGCTGAAGAACTCATCGGCGGTCACCAGCGCCGCGCCGTACTCGCCCTGCTTGGCCACCACCACGCTGGGCCCCATGGCCAGCACCTCCCGGGCCGCCGACACCAGGTTGGGCTTGGCGGTCAGCTGGCGCAGCTCGGCGTCGTTGAGGATCACGCAGTCGACCATCCCGATCGTCTGCACCAGGCTGTCACGCGCGGTCTCGATCCACAGGTTCATCGAGTCCATCGCCACAAACGACGCCCGGCACTGCGCGCGCACCGCCCGCTGCACATCCGGCTGGATGTTGGCCAGAAACAGCGTGTCGGCCCCCCGGGAGGCCTCCGACAGCTCGGGGTCGAACGTCTCGAACACCCCCAGCCGCGTCTCCAGCGTCTCGCGCGAGTTGAGATCCCACCCGTACTCGCCATGCCAGAAGAACGTCTCCCCGCCCGCCACGCGCTGCACATCATCGACCACCGACCCGCGCGTGCGCAGCACATCCATGTCGGTGAAGTCCTCCCCCACCGGGCCGACCAGACGCACCTCATCGAAGAACGACGCCGCCAACGCGAAATGCGTCGCCGCCCCACCCAACATCCGCTGCCGCTCCCCGAACGGCGTCTTCACCCGGTCATAGGCAATCGAACCAACCACAGTCACGCTCATCGGCGGGTCATCCTCACGAGGTAGGCCACCATCGCCTCGGTCCGGCCGAGCTTCAGGTGGTAGGCGTCGGAGAGCCCCTCGACGCGTTCGATCTGGTCCTGGCTCTCCCGGAACGGCTCGCCGAACGGGACGACGGCGAAGTCCACGACCTCGCCGCGCAGCCCGTGCTGGGCGAGCATGTCGACCGTCCGCTCCTGGGACAGGATCGACAGAAGCGTCACGTAGGCCTCGCCGTCGTCGGTCAGCGCCTCCGGCAGCAGCCGGATGAGGTGGTCGACGAGGTTGCGGCCCCAGTAGTCGACGGGCCGGTGCGACGAGGCGTGGCGGAAGGGGTCGACCGGCGTCTGGTCCAGGCAGGCGACGATCGTGTCGTAGCGCTCATCGGGCACCCACGGGTACAGGTCGACGGTCGCGGCGGTCACGCGCGCGTCGACCCCGTTGCGGAACGCGTTCGTGAGCGTGTCCTCGACCGCGAGCGGGTCGACGTCGATCGCGTGGACGTGCTGGGCGTCGTTGAGCGCGAGCTGGATCGCCTGCAGGCCGGTGCCGCAGCCGACGTCCAGGCAGCGGCGCCCCTCGCCGATCCGGTGCTGGAAGAGGTGGCGCCAGAGCAGGAACGAGCTCGGCGTCGGGTCGGCGCCCGAGCGGTCGGCGACGAGCTCGGGGACGCGCAGCGGGTAGAGCGAGCGGCCGCGGTCGTCGACCCACGGCTCGGCGTGGCGGTCGCGGGCGCCGGCGGCCCCGCCGGCCGCGGGCCCCGGCTCGGCCCGCCGGCGGCCCGGGGCGGTGCCGGCCAGCCGCTCGCGGGCCGCGGCGATGTGCGCGGGCGTCACGCCGCAGCAGCCGCCGACGATCTGCGCGCCCTCCTCGCGCCAGCGCAGCGCCATCGCCGCGTACTCCTCCCCGCCGACCCCCTCGGCGAACTGCCAGCCCGCGCTCGTCAGGTAGCCCAGGTTCGGGTAGACGCCCAGCGGCAGGTCGGTGAAGTCCCGCAGGAAGCCGATCATCCCGTCGACGTGGTCGGGCGGGATGCAGTTGACCAGCAGCGCGTCGACGCCCATCTCCTCGAAGCGCCGCGCCGCCCGCCCGAACGCGTCCCCCTCCGGACCGCCCCAGTGCTGCCCGTACACGCCGCACACCCCGTGGCGGCAGCGCCGGAACGACAGCCACACCGGCAGGCCGGTGTCCAGCAGCCGCCCGACGGTGTCGTAGAGCGACGGGCGCACGAGCGACAGCGTCTCCAGGAGGATGAGGTCGGGCGCCTCGTCGCGGAAGGCGCGCGTGAGCAGGCGGACCGTCTCGCGCCCGTCCTCGCCGTCGAGGTCGGCGTTCAGCGAGAACGCCACCGCGACCCGGCCGTCGCGGCCGCCCTCGGCGATCGCCTGGCGCGCGACCCGCACCCCGCGGCGCGCGACCTCCAGCCAGGTCACCGGCTCGGGGGCGTCGTCCCACGGCCGCTGGTCCTCGGCGGCGACCGCCGACGCGAGCCCCCACGTGTTCGTCGTGACGACGTCGCAGCCGACGTCGACGTAGCGGCGGTGGACGGCCTTCACCTGGCCCGGCGCGGAGGCGAGCGCGCGGATGCCCCACAGCCGCTCGCTCTGCGGGCCGCCGGTGAGCGTCTCGTCGGGCAGCTCGGTCGCGACGCCGCCGTCGAGGATCACGCAGCGCTGCGCGGCGAGCGCCTCCTGCACGACGGCGTACGCCGACGCGGTCGCGGGCACGGTCACGACGCGCGCCGCCTCGCTGCTGTTCGACCCGGGACCACGCCTCTCTCCCACACGACCGGCCGCCATCTTGGTGAGGGGCCCTGACCGCCGCCACCCCCGTGGGGGAGGTTTCCCCTGGCCGATGGGCTAGATCGCCGGCGGGCCCTCGCCGCGGCGCAGCGTCAGGCGCAGGTAGCGCGACGTCGCCTCGGCGCGGTTGGACGCGTGGAGCTTGCGCAGGATGTTCTTGACGTGGAACTTCACCGTGCCCTCGGAGACGACGAGGGCGCGGGCGATCCCGGCGTTCGTCTCGCCCTTGACCATGAGCTCGAGGACGTCGAGCTCGCGGCGGGTGAGGAGGTCGCGCAGCGCGCCCGTGTCCGGCCCCGCGCCGGAGACGGCCCGCCCGCCGGCCTCCTCGTCGGCCGGCTCGCGGTCGAACGCGAGCGTGACCGCGCGGTCGCTGAGCTCGCTCGTGCGCGCGTCGGCCCAGCTGGCGACCTGGCGCATCTCCTGGCGCTGGATCCGCAGCCGGCGGCGCAGGATCGCGCGCTCGAAGACGAGCGCGAAGCCGTCGGCGAAGTCGCCCAGCCCGTCGCGCTCGACCTCGCCGACGACCGGCCCCGCCGGGCGGTCGCCCTGGAAGAAGCCGATGACGCGCGCCTCGAGGACGATCGGCGCGGCCACGTACGTCTCCCAGCCCATGGCGTCGGCGAACGCGTGGCGGCTGGCCGGGACCGGCGCCTCCGGGTCGGGCTCGACGAGCTGCGGGCGGCGGCGGCGCAGGACCTCGCCCTCGACGAGCGGGTAGTCGATCGGCACCGGGCGCTCCTGCAGCCGCGCGAGCGTCACCGGCGCGCCGTCCGGGTCGGCGGGCGCGTGAAGGGCCTCAGCGACGAGGGCGCCGTCCTCGACGCGGCTGAGCAGGACCCGCCCGAGGCCGAGCGCGGCGGCCGCCTCGGCCGGCCCGCGGTCGACGATCTCGGCGACCGGGCCCAGCTCGGCCAGCCGCCGGACGGCGGCGCGCACGCCGAGCAGCGCGTCGAGCCGGGCGCGCAGCGCAACGACCTCGGCGGCGGGGTCGGCGAGCTGCGGCGACGGGCTCATGACCGCCGGGCCCAGGGGACGCCGTTCGCGCTCGCGCCCTCGCCGGCGCGGCGCACCTCGAGCAGGTAGGCGACGGCGACGTCGTGCTCGGACATGCGCAGGTGGTAGGCGTCCGACAGCTCCTCGACCCGCTCGATCTGGGCGATCCCCTCGCGGAAGTACGAGGGGAAGTTGAACAGGTCGTAGTCGACGACGGTCGCCTCCAGCCCCGCCCGCTGCAGCAGCTCGTCGGTGCGCTGCTGGGACAGGAACGAGAGCTGGACGAGATAGGCGACGCCCTCGGCGGCGAGCGCCTGCGGGAGCTTCTCGATGAGCTTGTCGAAGGCGTTGCGGCCCCAGTAGTCGACGGGGCGGTGGCCCGACACCCGCTGGAACGGGTCGACCGGCACCTGGTAGAGCGAGGAGACGATGACCTCGTAGCGCTCCTCGGGCACCCACGGGTACAGGTCGACGTGCTGGACGGTGACGCGGTCGGCGACCCCGTTGCGGAACGCGTTGTCGCGCGTGTTGGCGACGGCGCGCGGGTCGACGTCGATCGCGTGGACGTGGGTGGCCCCGTTCAGGGCGAGCTGGACGGCGAGGATGCCGGTGCCGCAGCCGACGTCGAGGCAGCGCTGGTGGGCGCCGATCCCCTCGTTGCGCAGGTACTTCCAGGGCATGAACGAGCCGGTGCGCGGCGCGAACACGCCGGGCTCGACGACGAGGTCGGGGAACGGCAGCGGGTAGAGGTCGCGGCCGCGGCGGTCGGTCCAGCGGCGCGGCGGGCGCTTCGTCGCGGCGCGCTCCTCGTCGAAGCGGCTGGCCCGCCGCTCGCGCCCGAGCGGGGTGCCCTCGAGGCGCTCGCGCGCGGCGGCGATGTGGCCGGGGCCGACCCCGCAGCAGCCGCCGACGATCTGCGCGCCCTCCTCGCGCCAGCGCAGCGCCATCGCCGCGTACTCCTCCCCGCCGACCCCCTCGGCGAACTGCCAGCCC
>JADGIB010000171.1 GCA_019683665.1 Solirubrobacteraceae bacterium | reverse complement strand
CGCTCGCGCTCGAGCCGCGGGGCGGCGGGCGGCGCGTCGCCGAGCTCGGGCCCTACCGCTACCTCGTCGCGCTCGCCGACGGCGAGCCGCCCGACACCCCGCACGCCGGCGCGGTCGCGACGCTCGCCGCCTACGACGCCGCGCGCCGCACCGAGCTGCTGGCCACGCTCGAGCGCCACCTCGCCGACCGCCACGCCGGCGCGAGCGCCCAGGCGCTCATGATCCACCCGAACACGCTGCGCCAGCGCCTCCAGCGCATCGAGGAGCTGACCGGCCTCGACCTCGACCGCGAAGACCTCCTCGCCCTCGAGATGGCGGTCAAGGTCCACCGGCTGCGCGGGGGCGCGTAGCAGGCCCACCCCGACGTGTGGCACCTGGCATCGCCGGGGTCGACGCCAGGTGCCGCACGTGCCGGTCGCGCGCCCGGGCGGGGGCGCCGTTGTCGGATCGCGGCCGCATCGCGGCGCGGATCCGACAACCGTCGCCTAGCCGACCGCGGTGCGCTTCCTCTTCTCCGGGTCGTCGAACGGGAGCGTGTGCGCGATCGCGTCGACCTCGAGGCTGCCGCGGACCTGCAGCGGCGTGCCCTGCTTCGCGTACGGGACGTCGAGGCGGGCGAGCGCCATCGACCGCCTGCTCAGCCGCGAGTACATCGCGCAGGTGATGACGCCGACCTGCCTGCCGTCGGCCCACAGCGTGTCGCCCTCCGTGGCCGCCCGGTCGCCCTCGAGCAGGACGCCGAAGATCCGGAAGCGTTCCTTCCCCCTGCGGCGCTCGTGCTCCTCGGCGCCGCGGAAGCCGGTCTTGCCGGGCGTGACCGTGAAGTCCAGGCCCAGCTCCCACAGCGTGTCCCCCGCCGGCTCGTCCTCGAACGGGTGCATCTCGGAGTTGTCGTAGGGGTAGAAGAGCAGGTAGCTCTCGACCCGCAGCCAGTCGAGCGTCGTGAACGCGCACGGGATGATCCCGTGCGACTCGCCGAGCTCGAGGATCGTGTCCCAGATCGCGGGCGCGTCCTCGCGGCGGCAGAAGATCTCGTAGCCGCGCTCGCCGGTGTAGCCGGTGCGCGACAGCATCACCGGCCGGTCGAAGAGCGTGGCGTGCATGTGGTGGAAGTAGCGCAGGTCGCGCACGCCGGGCACGTGGTCGGCGAGGAAGTCGACGGCGGCCGGCCCCTGCAGCGACAGGTCGTGGAGGTCGTCGTCGAAGCGGATCGAGACGTCGCGGCCCTGGGCCGAGCGGGTCAGCTGCGCCATCCCGTCGCCGGCGCCGTGGACGACGAGCCACGCGGTCGGGCCGGTCCGGTAGACGATGCAGTCGTCGATGAAGCAGCCGCGGTCGTCGAGCATGCACGCGTAGACGGCCCTGCCCGGGTGGAGCAGGCGGACGTCGCGGGTGACCGCCTCCTGGATCGTCGCCTCGGCGTGCGGGCCGACGACGTGGACCTTCTTCAGCCCGGACACGTCCATGAGCCCGGCGCGCGTCCGGATCGCCTCGTGCATGTCGGCCAGGTCCCCGTCGTACGTCCACGGGGTGCCCATCCCGTTCCAGTCCTCCAGCGCCGATCCGAGCGCCAGGTGGCGGTCGGCCAGGGCGGAGATCCGCCACGGGTGCGTCGTCATCGGTGTCCCTCCTCGGTCTGTGGCGCCGGGCACCGTAGACGCCGGACGGGGGCGGGATCTTGGCCCGTCTGTCGGGTCTCGATCCGACGCTCGGTCCAGGGACAGATTGGACAGATTTGTTCACGATCGTCCGGACACGATCGGAGGGGTGAGATGGCGGAGAAGACGTGGGGCGCGGCGCCCTATTGGGGGCTCGGCTACGACTGGGATCCGGACTGGCTGCTGACCGAGCGCCAGCGCGAGCTGCGCGCGCTGCTCATCGAGCTCTGCGAGCGCGAGATGCGGGCGAACGCGAAGGCGTCCGACGACGACCTCGTCTACCCGCGGCGCAACCTCGAGCTGCTCGGGGAGCACGGCTTCCTCGCGCTCACGGTCCCCGAGGAGCTCGGCGGGCTCGGCGAGGACCACGTCGGCTTCGCGATGGCGGCCGAGACGATCGCCCGCTACGGCTGCGCCTCGACGGCGATGTGCTGGGTCATGCACACCGCCGCGGTCCAGGCGATCATGCTGCGCGCGACCGACGCGCTCATCGACCGCTACATCCGCCCGCTCAACCGCGGCAGGATCGGGACGCTCTCCTACAGCGACCCCGAGACCGGCTCGCACTTCTGGTACCCGATCTCGTCGAAGGCGGAGCGGACCGAGACCGGCTTCCACGTGCGCAAGAGGGCGTCGTGGACGACCTCGGCCGGCTTCGCCGACTTCTACGTCGTCCAGACGACCAGCCCGGACTTCTCCGGCTACGATGACCTGTCGGTCTTCGTCATCGACGGCGAGGACGCGATCGCCCAGCCCGCGACCTGGGACGCGCTCGGGCTGCGCGGCAACCAGTCCGGCCCGCTCGAGGTCCCGGGCGTCGACATCCCCGCCGACCGCATCGTCGGCCCGGCGGGCGACGGCGCCGCCTCCAACGACGAGGCGGTCGACCCGTGGTTCCTCGTCGGCTCCAGCGCGGTCTGGAACGGGCTGGCGATGGGCGCGATCGACATCGCCAAGCGCCAGACGACCCGCAGGCGCCACGCCGACGTCGGCCTTCGCGTCGCCGACTACCCGACGATCCAGGACTACGTCGGCGAGGCGGTCATGGACACGAACGCCTGCCGCATCTTCACGTTCAGCGTCGCCCAGGCGATGGACGACGCCACCGACCACAACCGCCGCGTCCTGGCCCCCGGCGAGTTCGCCCGCGCGACGTACCTGCACTGGGCCTGGCAGATCAAGTTCGAGGCGGCCAAGAACGTGACCCACGTCGTCGACAAGATGCTCCACGCCTGCGGCGGCAGCGGCTACAAGCGCGGCGACATGGAGCTCGAGCGCTACCTGCGCGACGCGAAGGCCGGCTGGGTCATGGGCCCCACGAACGAGGTCCTGCGCCAGTTCGTCGGCAAGGCCGTGCTGCTCGGCTTCGACGCGCTCGACTACTGGAACCAGACCTTCAACCGCCGCGCGGTCGAGAACGAGCTGCGCAAGCTCGACGCAGCCGGCAAGCGCGAGCTCGCCGAGCAGCTCCTCGCCGAGGCGGCCCAGGACGAGGGCGCGACCGCGGCGGCGTGATGCGCGAGGCGTGGTGGGTGCGCGAGGGCGGGTCGACGACGGTCGCCCTGCGGCCCGACGACCGGCTGCGGGTCGTCGACCTGCTGGCCGACGGCCGCGAGGCGCAGCTGACCGTCCTGCCCGACGCGGCGGCGCTCGGCCTGCGCGACCGGCGCACCCCGATCCCGCCGGGCACCGAGCTCGTCGCCGACCGCGAGGCGATCGCGATCGTCGCCGCCCCGCCCGACCCGGAGCGCGACGGACTCTCGACGCTGCCCGGGGTCCTGCTCGTCGAGATCGAGCGGGCGCAGCCCCACCCCCGGCCCGAGCCGGAGGTCGAGCTGCCGCCGCCGCTGGCCGAGCCGCGCCTGGAGCTCCGCGTCGACCCGGCGACCGCCCGCTCCTACGAGGTCCGCGCCGGCGAGTACATCGAGATCATCGACGTGCGCGGGCGGCAGTGCTCGGACTTCCTCGCCTTCCACGCCCGAAAGCTCCAGGACGGCCTGGAGCGCGGGCTCGACGCGGCGGCGACGCGGACGCTCACCGGCCGCGCGTTCCCCGAGCCGGGGCTGGGCGGGCGGTTCTTCGACGCCGACCTCGAGCCGCTGTGCGAGCTCGTGCGCGACACGGTCGGGCGCCACGACGCGTTCGCGCTCGCCTGCACGCGCCGCTACTACGAGGACCTCGGCTACCCGGGCCACCCGAACTGCACCGACAACTTCAACGCGCAGCTCGCCCCGTTCGGGATCGCGCCCCGCGGCGGCTGGGCGGCCCTGAACTTCTTCTACAACACGGCCTTCGACGCCCAGCACCTGCTCGTCGCCGACGAGCCGTGGTCGCGGCCCGGCGACTCGGTCCTGCTGCGGGCCTGCACCGACCTCGTCTGCGCGTCGTCGGCCTGCCCCGACGACGTCGACCCGTCCAACGGCTGGGAGGTGACCGATGTCCACGTGCGCGTGTACGCGCCCGAGCACCGCTTCTCCATGGCGATAGCGCGGCGCACGCTCCCGGACGAGCCGGCGCGCCTGACGCGCGAGACCGCCTTCCACCCGCGGGTCAGCGCGCTCACCGGCGCGCTCGTCGAGCACGGCGGCTTCTGGCACGCCGAGCGCTTCGACGGCCACGGCGCGATCGCCGAGTACTGGGCCTGCCGCGAGCGGGTCGCGGTCATGGACCTCAGCTCGCTGCGCAAGTGGGAGGTCCTCGGCCCCGACGCCGAGACGCTCGTCCAGCGCGCGATCACCCGCGACGCCCGCCGCCTCGCTGTCGGCCAGGTCGTCTACACGGCGCTCTGCCACGAGAGCGGCGGGATGCTCGACGACGCGACCATCTTCCGGCTCGGGCCCGACAACTTCCGGCTCGTCGGCGGCGACGACCGCGACGGCCCGTGGCTGGAGGAGCTCGCCGGGCGCGAGGGGCTGCGCGCGTTCGTCAAGCCGGCCACCGACGCGCTCCACAACCTCGCCGTGCAGGGCCCCGCCTCGCGCGACGTCCTCGCCGAGCTGATCTGGACGCCGCCGGCCCAGCCGGCGCTGCGCGACCTGCGCTGGTTCCGGTTCCTCGTCGGGCGCATCGGCGGGCGGGCCGGGATCCCGGTCGTCGTGTCGCGCACCGGCTACACCGGCGAGCTCGGCTACGAGGTGTTCTGCCATCCCGACGACGGCGTCGCCGTGTGGGACGCGATCATGGCGGCCGGGGCGCCGCACGGGATCGCGCCGCTCGGGCTGGAGGCGCTCGAGCTGCTGCGCGTCGAGGCCGGGCTGGCGCTCGCCGGCCACGAGTTCGACGACGACGTCGACCCGTTCGAGGCCGGGATCGGCTTCACGGTGAGCCTCGACGGCGGCGAGGGCTTCGTCGGGCGCGAGGCGCTGGCGGAGCGCCGCGCCCACCCGCAGCGCGCCCTCGTCGGGCTGCGGCTCGACGGCGGCGAGGTGCCCGGCCACGGCGACGGCGTGTACGTCGGGCGCACGCGGGTGGGCGTGGTGACCAGCGCGATCCGCAGCCCGATGTTCCAGGAGCCGATCGCGCTCGCGCGCCTGGCGGTCCAGCACACGGCGCCGGGCACCGCGGTGGAGGTCTCCTGCGACGGCGGGCTGCACCGCCGCCTGCGCGCCGAGGTGACGGCGTTCCCGCGCTACGACCCCGAGAAGCGGCGGCCGCGGTCGTGACGGGGACGCTCGGCATGGCCGCCTTCACGCCGGTCCACCGGGCCACGGCGCCGCGGCGGCTGCGCAACGCGATGGGCCGCTTCGCGACCGGCGTGACCGTCGTCACGACGACCGACGGCCAGACCGTCCACGGGATGACCGCCAACGGCGTGCTGTCGGTGTCGCTGGACCCGCCGCTCGTGCTCGTCAGCCTCGGGCGCTGCCGGATGGCGGAGATGCTGCCGCGCACCGGCCGCTACGGCATCAGCGTCCTCCACGAGCGGCAGGCGCCGATCGCCGCCCACTTCGCCGGCCAGGCCCGCGTCGAGGGCCCGCTCGAGTTCGAGTGGCGCGCCGGCCTGCCGTTCGTGCCCGACGGGCTGGCCCAGGTCGGCTGCCGCGTCGTCGACGTCCACCCGGCGGGCGACCACCGCCTGTGGGTCGGGCGCGTCGAGCACCTGGACCACCGCGACGGACCCCCGCTCCTCTTCTACACGGGCCGCTTCGCCGGCCTGCGACCGCACGACTGAGCCCGCCGCCTAGCATCAGCGGCCCGATGGCCGAGCAGCCCGCCACGAAGGTCGACGCGGCGGAGGCGGCGCTGCGGGCGTGGCTCTCCCCCGGGCGCCTGCGGGCCGGCGACCGCCTCCCTCCCGAGAACGAGCTGGCCTCCCAGCTCGGCGTCTCGCGCGGGACGCTGCGCGCCGCGCTCGCCCGCCTGGAGGCGGCCGGCGAGATCGTCCGCCGCCGCGGCAGCGGCACGTTCGTCGGCCGCCGGCGCGGGCTGCCCGAGTTCAAGGCCGGGCTCGAGGTGCTGGAGAGCTACGCGACGCTCGCCCGCCGCCAGGGGCTGCGCCTCGCCGCCGAGGAGGTGCGCATCGAGCACCGGCCGGGCGGCGCGGCCGCGGCGGCGGCGCTGCGGCTGGACCCCGACGTGCAGGCGCTCGTCGTCGAGCGCACGCTCGTCGCCGACGACGTCCCGGTCGCGTGGATGCGCGACGTCGTCGCCCCGTCGGTGCCGCTGCCGTCCGACGCGGTCATCGAGCGGCGCCTGCGGGCCGGGCGGATGCTCCTCGACCTCCTCGGCGAGCACGGCACCCGGGTCGCGTTCGCCCGCACCCAGGTCCAGGCCCGGCTCGTCGACGACGCGGCGATGGCGCGGCAGCTCGGCGTCCCGGTCCCGACCGCGGCGACCGAGCTCGTCGAGACGATGCACAGCCGCGACGGGACGCCGCTGCAGTACTCGGTCAACGTGTTCGCGCCGGGGCGGCTGTCGGTCCACGTCATGCGCTCGCTCGGCGACGAGCAGCCGCTGGAGGCGCTCCTGCCGCCGCTGGCGCGCCGCACCCGCTAGGCGTGCCGCCTACGATCGCCAGGGCACCGTGCGCGTGACGAGGCTCGCCATCACGCCCGTGAAGGGCACCGGGCTGCACCATCCGGCGGCGATCGACCTGCGCCGGTGGGGCGCCGTCGGGGACCGCGCGTTCGTCGTCGTCGACGAGCGCGGGCGGGTCGTCTCGCTCCCGCGCACCGGGGCGTTCGCCGGGCTGCGCGCCCGCCACGACGGCGACCTCGCCTTCCACGAGGGCGACGCGCTCCTGTGCCGCGGCCCGGTGGCGCTCGCGGAGGCCGTCCGCGTCGAGGCGCACGCCGGGCCGGTGCCCGGCCGGGTCGTCGCCGGGCCATGGACCGCGCTGCTGTCGCAGCGCGCCGGCCGCCCGGTCCGGCTCGTGAAGCTCGACGAGCCCGGCGCCGGCAACGACGTCGCGCCGGTGACGCTCGTCGGGACCGCCTCGCTGGCCCGGCTGGCCGAGCGCGTCGGCGCGCCGGTCGACGCGCGCCGCTTCCGGATGCTCGTCGAGCTGGAGACCGACGTGCCGCACGCCGAGGACGAGTGGCGGGGCCGGCGGCTGCGCGGCGAGGAGGTCGAGCTCGTGGTCGGGCTCCCCGTCCCGCGCTGCGCGGCGATCACCCGCCACCCCGACCGCGGCGACCGCGACCAGCCGCTCGTGCGGGCGATCCGCGACGATCGCGGCACCGGCCCGTCCGGCGTCCCGTTCGGCGTCTACGCCGAGGTCGTGCGCGAGGGCCGCCTGCGGGTCGGCGAGGAGCTCGTCCTGTCGTCCTCGGGCTGACCGCCGCCCCGGGGCCGGGTCGCCCGCCACGCCCCGGCGGCGCTGGCCGCCAGCAGCGCGATGCTGACGGCGATCGCGCCGTGGAAGCCGGCGACGAACGCGTCCTTCGCCGCCGCGCCCAGCGGCGGCGCTGTCTCTTTTAAACATCACCGAGCCCCCGCGACGGAG
>JADGIB010000170.1 GCA_019683665.1 Solirubrobacteraceae bacterium | reverse complement strand
GCGGGGGCGTGGGCGCCGTGCATGGGGGCTCCTTCCCGGAGGCTTTACGGAGTTGTAAAGGCAACGGTAGGGACGGTTTACGGTGATGTCAAGTCAATGGCTTGACAGTGGTGTAAGGGAAGGCGTATCGTCGGCTTCGCCTTACAGTCGCGTAAAGCCAGATCGAAAGGCCTCCCATGACCGTCGTCTCGCCCGTCGTCCGCACCGTCCGCCCCGGCGATCCCGGCTGGGACGAGGCGCGGGCCGCGTTCAACGCCGGCGTCGACCAGCGCCCCCACCACGTCGCCGAGCCCGCGGACGCCGCCGGCGTCGCCGAGGTCGTCCGGGCCGCCGCCGCGGCGGGGCTGCGCGTCGTCGCCCAGCGCACCGGGCACGGCGCCGCCGCGCTCGGCGACCTGCGCGACACCGTGCTCGTGCGGAACTCGGCGCTGCGCGACGTGCGCATTGACGTCGCCGCCCGGCGGGCGCGGATCGGCGCCGGCGCGCGCTGGGGCGACGTCGTCGCGCCCGCCGCCTCGGCCGGGCTGCTCGCCCCGCACGGGTCGTCGGCCGGGATCGGGGTCGCCGGCTACGCCCTGCACGGCGGGGTCGGCTGGTACGTCCGCGCACACGGGCTCGCCGCGCACGCGATCGTGGCCGCCGAGCTGGTCACCGGCGACGGGACCCGGGTGCGCGTCGACGCCGGGCGCGAGCCGGAGCTGCTGTGGGCGCTGCGCGGCGGCGGCGGGCCGGGGATCGTCACCGAGCTCGAGCTCGAGCTGCGGCCGGCCGGCCCGCTCTACGGTGGCGTCGCGTTCTTCCCGATCGAGCGGGCCGCCGAGGTCCTGCACGCCTGGCGGGACTGGGCCGCGCTCGCGCCCGAGCACATCACGTCGATCGGGCGGCTCCTGCGGCTCCCCGACCGCCCCCACGTGCCGGCCCACCTGCGCGGCCGCGCCTTCGCGCTCGTCGAGGCGGTCGCGCTGGCGCCGCCCGACGCCGCCGAGTGGGCGCTCGCCCCGCTGCGCGCGCTGAAGCCGGAGATCGACACGTTCGGGCCGCTCGCGCCGACCGACGTCCCGGCGCTCCACATGGACCCCGCGCACCCGGTCCCGTTCCGCCGCGGCGACGCCCTCCTGGCCCGCCTGCCCGCCGCCGCGCTCGACGCGCTGCTCGCCGTGGCCGGCCCCGACCGGGCGCCGCCGCTGCCGTCGATCGAGCTGCGCCACGTCGCCGGCGCCGCGACCCGCTCGCCGGACGCGCCCGCCGCGCTGGCGGCGCTCGCCGGCCCGTTCGCGATGACCGCGACCGGGATGCTCGGCGGCCCGGTCGGCCCCGACGAGGTCGCGGCGGCGCTCGACGAGCTGACCGGCGCGCTCGCCCCGTTCACCGCCCCCGCCCGGGTGCCGACGTTCGCCGAGGCGCGGCCCGGCGCGGCGGGCCTGTTCGACGCGGCGACGCTCGCGCGCCTGGCCGCCGTGCGCCGGCGGGTCGACCCCGACGGCGTGATCGCCGCCAGCCACGAGGTGCCGCTGCCCTGACGGCGCGCCCGCCCGTCCGGTCGGCGCTCCGCTCAGTGGGCGCCGGCTGCGCGCAGGCGCCCGTGCATGAGCAGGCCCATGAGCACGATGCCGGCCATCGCGGCGGCGGTGAGCACCATCGCCAGCGACGCGCCGGCGAGGAAGTCGGCGCCGGCCAGCAGCGCGCCCGCGGTGGCGATGCCGAGGGCGCCGCCGGCCTGGCGGGCGGCGTTCAGCGTCGACGACGCCACGCCGACCTCGGCGCCGCGGACGGCCGAGACGGCGGCGCTCGTCATCGCGGGCACGACGGCGCCGAACGAGAAGCCGAACAGGACGAACGCCGCGACGAGCCGCACGTAGGAGGTCGAGGTGCCGAGCGTCGTCAGCAGCAGCGCGCCGGCCAGCCCGCACAGCCCGCCGAAGCTGAGGACCGGGCCGCTGCCGAAGCGGGCCATGAGCCGCCCGGCGACGAGCCCGAGCAGGGCGCCCGCGATCGGCTGGGGCAGGAAGGCCAGGCCCATCGCGGTCGCCGACAGCCCGCGCTCGTCCTGGAGGTAGAGCGAGACGAGGAACAGCTCGCCGTACATGGCGAAGCTGAGCAGGACCCCGGCGGCCAGCCCGGCCGCGTACCCGGGCGCGGCGAACAGCCGCAGCGGGAGCATCGGGCTGGTCCCGCGGCGCTCGACGACGAGGAACAGCGCCCCGGCGAGCACGGCGAGCGCGAGGGCGCCCGTGGCGAGCGTCGAGCCCCAGCCGAGCGCGCCGGACTCGACGATCCCGACGGTCAGGGCGGCGAGCGCGACGACGGCGAGCGCCTGGCCGGAGAGGTCGAGGCCGGCCCCGCGCCGCGTGGGCGTCTCCGGCACGCGGCGGCAGAGGACCGAGAGCGCGAGCGCGAACGGGAGCGCGACGGCGAACACCGCCCGCCAGCCGGCGAGCTCGATGAGCAGGCCGCCGACGATCGGGCCGGCGGCGAAGGCGACCGCGGTGACCGCGGCCCAGACGCCGATCGCGTGGCCGCGCTCGCGCGGGTCCGGTTAGGCGTGGGTGAGCATCGACAGCGCCGCCGGGACGAGCAGGGCGGCGCCGAGGCCCGTCGCGCCCTGGGCGGCGATGAGCGCGCCGATCGACGGGGCGGCGGCCGCGGCGGCCGAGCCGGCCGCGAACACGGCCGTCCCGGCGAGCACGACCCGGCGGGCGCCGAACCGGTCCGACAGGGCGCCGGCGGTGAGCATGAGCGCGCTGAGCGCGAGCGCGTAGGCGTTCACGACCCACTGCAGCGCGACGACGTCGGCGCCGAGCCGCCGCCCGATCGTCGGCAGGGCGACGTTCACGAGCCCGTTGTTGTTGTAGACGAGCGTCATCGCCAGGCAGCTCGCCCACAGGGCGGGCGTGCTCACGCGCGCGAGGCGCCCTCGGCGGCGGGCGGGCGAGACGGTCATGGCGGGGACTGTCGCATGTCGGCGGGGCCGAGCCGCGAGACGTGCTCTTCGCGTTCGCGCGGTCGGGGCCGATCCCGCCGAACGAGATGGGCGTCATCCCCGGCGTCGCCGTGCCGCTCGTGCGGCTGCTGCCCATGCCGGCGCTGCTGCGGCTGCTCGGCGACCGGGCTTGGCGGCCGTCGCGGCCGCTGCCCGGCGTGCGCCTCGGCCACGCGTAGCGGGCCCGGCCGGGGGAAGACCCCGGCCATGACCCTGCATCGGATGGACAACGTCCTCATCGTCGTCGAGGACCTCGACGCGGTCGCCGCGTTCTTCGTCGAGATCGGCCTCGAGCTCGAGGGCCGCGGGCTCGTCGAGGGCGCGTGGGCCGACGCGGTCGTCGGCCTCGACGGCGTGCGGACGGAGATCGCGATGCTGCGCACCCCCGACGGGCACGGCCGCGTCGAGCTGTCGCGCTTCCTCGCCCCGCCGGCGGTCCGCCTCGAGCCGGCGGACGCGCCCTCCAACGCGCTCGGGATCCGCCGGATCATGTTCGCCGTCGACGGCGTCGACGCGCTCGTCGAGCGCCTGCGCGCCCGCCACGGGGCCGAGCTCGTCGGCGGGATCGCCGACTACGAGGACGCCTATCGGCTCTGCTTCGTGCGCGGGCCGGAGGGCGTCGTCGTGGGCCTGGCCCAGCCGCTGCGCTAGGCCACGGCGGTGCGGTGGACCCGCGTGCCCCAGCCGAGCGTGGCCGCGGTCAGCGCGCCGATGACGAGGAAGCCGAGGCCCACGTCGGTCGTGGCGATCGACCCGCCGGACAGGTCGCGGGACGCCTCGACCGCGTAGAAGAGCGGGTTGACGTGCGCGAGCACGCGCATCCACCCGGGCGCGATCGACAGCGGCAGCAGCACGCCGGACAGCAGCGTGAGCGGCAGCTGCAGCCCGGTGACGATCGCGGCCAGGCTTCCGGTCTCCTTCAGCAGCACGCCGAGCGCGTTCGACCAGGCCGACACGACGGCGGTCAGCAGCGCCAGCAGCACGAGCGCCACGGCGATCCCGTCCGGCGCCGGGCGGTAGCCGAACGGCAGCGCGACCGCCACGACGAGCAGCGCCGGGACCGCGAACACGACGACGTTCGAGGAGCGCTACGCCGAGCAGCTGCGCCGCATGGTCCGCCGCCTGCGCGCGTGACGGCCGGGTTCGCGGTCCTCTGGCCGGCTCGCCGAGCCTCCTCTGCGAGCGGACGCGCCGGAACCGCGGCGTACGCCCCGCGGGCCGTCGAGGGGACGCTCGCGCTCACGACATGAGAACGGCCCTGTCGCCAGGGCCGTCGAGGATGGCGAGACCCGGACTCGAACCGGGGACACCACGATTTTCAGTCGTGTGCTCTACCAACTGAGCTATCTCGCCGTGATGCGGACCAGAGGGTAGCGACGATCGACCGGTCGAGGCAGCCGGCTCGCGTCCGCGGAGCCCGGGTGGGCGCGGCGGGCGGCCCGACCTAGACTGGCGGCGTGGCTGTCGCCCTGACGCTGCTGGCCGACGTGCGCTGGCGGGGCGCGCCCGTCACGGGGGAGCGCTCGCGCGCGCTGCTGGCCGCGCTCGCCCAGGCCGGCGGCCGGCCGGTGCCCGACGAGCGCCTCGTCGAGCTCGTCTGGGGCGACGACCCGCCGGCCAACCCGCAGAAGGCGCTCCAGGTCCTCGTGTCGCGCACCCGCGCCGCGCTCGGGCCCGACGCGATCGCCCGCGAGCCCGCCGGGTACCGGCTCGGCGTCGGCCCCGACGAGGTCGACAGCGGCCGGCTCGCCGCCCTCGTCCGCGAGGCGGCCGCCGCGCTCGACGCCGACCCCGCCGCCGCGCGCGCCCGCGCGCAGGAGGCGCTCGCGCTCGCCGCCGACGCCGCCGCGCCCAACGGCGACGGCGCGCTGCTCGCCGCGCTGCGCGCCGACGCCGCCGGCCACGCCGCCGCGGCCCGCGCCGTCCTCGCCTGCGCCGGCAGCCGCCTCGGCGACCACGCCGCCGCGCTCCCCGCCCTCGAGGCCGCCCACGCCGCCGCGCCCGACGACGAGTCGCTCCTCGCCGACCTCCTGCGCAGCGAGGCCGCCGTCCGCGGCCCGGGCGCCGCGATCGAGCGCTACGAGCGCTTCCGCCGCGACCTGCGCGACCGGCTCGGCGCGCAGCCCGGGGAGCGGCTGCGGCGCGTCCAGCGCGAGCTGCTCGCCCTCGACCGCCCGCGCCGCACCGGCGTGCGCTACGACGCGACCCCGCTCGTCGGCCGCGACGACGACCTCGACGCCCTGCGCGGCCTGCTCGGCGGGGCGCGGGTCGTCTCGATCGTCGGGCCCGGCGGCATCGGCAAGACCCGCCTCGCGCACGTCCTCGCCCGCGAGGCGCCGCAGCCGTCCGTCCACGTCGTCGAGCTCGTCGGCGTGACCTCGCCCGACGACGTCGTCGCCGAGGTCGGCTCCGTCCTCGGGGTCCGCGACTCCGTCAGCGCCCGCCGCACGCTCACGCCCGCCGAGCGCGCCGACGTGCGCGGCCGCGTCGCCCAGCAGCTCGCGCAGGCGCCGAGCCTCCTCGTCCTCGACAACTGCGAGCACGTCGTCGACGCGGTCGCCGAGCTCGTCGCGTTCCTCGTCTCCGCCACCCCCGACCTGGCCGTGCTGACGACGAGCCGCGCGCCGCTCGCGATCGCCGCCGAGCGCGTCTACCCGCTCGGCCAGCTCGGGGCCGAGGACGCCGCCCGCCTGTTCGCCGACCGCGCCCGCGCCGCCCGGCCCGGCGTGACGCTCGACGAGGCGGCCGTCGCCCGCGTCGTCGAGCGGCTCGACGGCCTGCCGCTGGCGATCGAGCTCGCCGCCGCGAAGGTCCGGGCGATGTCGGTCGAGGAGATCGACCGCCGCCTCGAGGACCGCTTCGCGCTCCTGCGCGGCGGCGACCGCAGCGCCCCCGGCCGCCACCAGACGCTGCTCGCCGTCATCGACTGGTCCTGGAACCTCCTCGACGAGCCGCAGCGGCGCGCGCTGCGGCGCCTGGCCCTGTTCGGCGACGGGTTCACGCTCGACGCGGCGACGGCCGTCCTCGGCGACGCCGCGCTCGACGCCGTCCAGGGTCTCGTCGACCAGTCGCTGCTGAGCGTGCGCGACGAGCCGCCGGGCGTCCGCTACCGGATGCTCGAGACCGTCCGCGAGTTCGGGCTCCTGCGGCTCGCCGGCGCCGGCGACGAGGCCGACGCCCGCGCCGCCCGCCGCCGCTGGGCGACCGGCGTCGCGCGCCGCTGGGCGCCCGCGCTCGCCGGCCGCGGCCAGGCCGCGGCGATCGACGCGCTCGGCGCCGAGGAGGCGAACCTCGCCGACGAGCTGCGCGCCGCGCTCGGCGACGGCGACCCCGCCGCCGCGGTCGAGCTGCTCGCCGCCCTCGGCGCCCTGTGGACGATCCGCGGCGAGCACAGCCGCCTCGTCGCCCTCATCGGGCCGGTCGCGGACGCGGTCGACGGCTGGACGCCGCCGCCCGGGCTCGAGCACGCCGCCCGCGCCGCGATGATCGCCGTCCTCACCAACGCGACGATCATCGACGACCCCCGCTGGGGGCCGGCCCGCGACCTGCTCGCGCGGCTGGGGCCGGGCGACGACCCGCGCCTGGCCGCGGCGGTCCGGCTCCAGCTCGCCTTCGACCCCGGCGACCGCTTCACCGCCACCGACGTCCTCGAGGCGGCCGCGCGCGACCCCGACCCGCACCTCGCGCGCACCGCCCACTTCTGGCTCGGCCACGCGCGCGAGAACGCCGGCGACCCGGAGGGCGCGCTGGCGGCGACCCGGCGCGCCCTCGAGCTCACCGGCCCCGACGACGGCCCGTGGATGGCCGCGATGCTCGACGCCCAGGCCGCGCAGCTCGCCGCCCAGCTCGGCGACCCGCGGAGGGCCCGCGACCACGCCGAGCGGGCGCTGCCGGTGCTCGCCCGCCTCGGCGCCCGCGACGACGAGCTGCAGCTGCGCTCGCTGCTCGTCGCCTGCGCGATCGCCGACGGCCGGCTCGACGAGGCCGAGGCCGAGCTCGAGGCGGCGACGCGGATCAGCGACGGCGAGGTCATCGGCGGCTGCGCGGTGCGGACCGTCGGGGCGGCCGAGCTCGCGCTCGCCCGCGGCGACCTCGCGACCGGGCTGCGCGAGCACCGCGCCTCCGCCGCGCGCCTGGGCGCGCTGCGGATCCCGGGGCGGCCGGTCACCGGCCGCGAGCCGTGGGCCGTGTTCGGGGAGGCGGCGGCGCTCGTCGCGCACGCCCACCACGCCGGGCCCGACGACGAGCCCCACGGGCGGGCCCTGTACGACGCGCTGCGCCGCCGCGGCCCCGTCGTCCTCGACCCGGCCGACCGGGCGCTCGACGTCCCGGTCGCCGGCGTCGCGCTCTTCGGCCTCGGCACGTGGGCGCTGCTGCGCGACGCGGCGCCGGCCGACGACGCCGTCGCGCTCCTCGCGCTCGCCCGCTGCTGCGCCTACAACCGCTCGCTGCCGTCAATGGCGTGGGAGCGGATCGCGCCGCACGCCGAGGCGCGCGCCCCCGGCCGGCTCGCCGCGCTCGAGGCCGGGTACGCGGCGCGCCCCCTGCCCGACGTGCTCGGGGAGGGGGGCGGCCCGGGGGGGGCGCCCGCCCGCGGGGCGGGGCCCGCCCCCCCGGGCGGGGGCGCCCCCC
>JADGIB010000169.1 GCA_019683665.1 Solirubrobacteraceae bacterium | reverse complement strand
CCCCCCCCCCCCCCCCCCCCCCCCCCCCGCCGCGCGCGCCCCCGCCCGGCCCCCCCCCCCGCCCGGGCGCCGGGTTGCCGACGGGTGCCCATCGGGGTACACCTGTCCCATGACCGGTCTCGGCATCGCCCTGCTGCTGGCCGGCGTGATCCTCGCCGTCGCCGAGGCGCACGTCGCCGCGGGCGGGATCCTCGGCGCGATCGGCGTCGCCGCGGCGGTGGCCGGCACCGTGCTCGCCGTCGACGGCGCCGGGGGCGGGATCGCGCTCAGCGTCGTGCTCGCCGCGGTCGTCGCCGCCGTCGGCGCCGGCCTGCTCGTCGGCGTCGCCCGGACCGTCGGGCGCACGCTGCCGCGGCGCGTGCGCAGCGGGCGCGAGGCGCTGATCGGCACCCGCGGCGTCGCCCGCGCGCCGATCGGCCCGGCGCCCGGCCGCGTCCTCGCCGAGGGCTCGCTGTGGAACGCGCGCACCTGCGAGCCCGAGCACCCGATCGAGGCCGGCGACCCCGTCGTCGTCGTCGACGTCGACGGCCTCACCCTCATCGTCCGCCGCGCCGAACCCTGGGAGCTGACCCCATGACCGCCGTCCTCGTCGTCCTCGCGATCCTCGTCGCGCTCCTCATCCTCCTCGCGGGCGCGTCGATCCGCATCCTGCGCGAGTACGAGCGCGGCGTCGTGTTCCGGCTCGGCCGCCTCATCGACCAGAAGGGGCCGGGGCTCATCCTCCTCATCCCGATCATCGACCGGATGGCGCGGGTCGACCTGCGCACGATCACGATGAACGTGCCAGCCCAGGACGTCATCACCCGCGACAACGTCACCGCGCGGGTGAACGCGGTCGCCTACTTCCGGGTCGTCGACGCGAACCGCTCGGTCACCGAGGTCGAGAACTTCCTGCAGGCGACGTCGCAGATGGCCCAGACGACGCTGCGCTCGGTCCTCGGGAAGGCCGACCTCGACACGCTGCTGGCCGAGCGCGAGCGGCTCAACGAGGAGATCCAGTCGATCATCGACCAGCAGACCGAGCCGTGGGGCGTGAAGGTGACGACGGTCGAGATCAAGGACGTCGAGATCCCCGCCTCGATGCAGTCGGCGATGGCCCGCCAGGCCGAGGCCGAGCGCATCCGCCGCGCGAAGGTCATCGACGCCGAGGGCGAGGCGCAGGCGGCGTCGCGGCTCGCGGACGCCGGCGAGATCATCGCCCGCAACCCGACGACGCTCCAGCTGCGCTACCTGCAGACGCTGCGCGACATCGGCAACAACGACAGCACGACGGTCGTCTTCCCGATGCCGATGGACCTGCTCGAGCCGCTCCAGAAGGCGCTCGGGCAGATGGCCGCGCGGGAGGGCGCCGACGCCGGCGACGGCGAGGGCGCGCCGCGGCTCGACGCCGCCCCCGAGGGCTTGGAGCGCTTCGACCGCGACCCGGCGGCCGACCGCGCCGAGGTCCGCCGCGGCGACCCCGGGGCGCCCTAGCCTCAGGCGCGCCATGCGCCTGCTGCTCGCGCTCGACGCGCTCGACCCGGCCCCCGTCGCCCGCGGCCTCGTCGCCGCCGGCCTGCCCGAGCCCGACGTCCACGACCCGGCCGACGGGCTCGACGTCGCCTTCGACGCCCGGATGCGGGCCGCGTTCGCGCTCGTCGTCGGCGAGCCGGTCCTCGACCGCGGCACGCTCGGCGGGCGCGTCACCGGCGAGCTGGCGACCCGCGCGCGGCAGGCGGGCGTGCCGTGCCACGCGATCGTCGGCGCCGACCGGCTCGACCCGTTCGGCAAGCGGATCCTCGACCTCCAGCACGTCCTCGTCGCCGCCGACGCGGGCGCGCTCGAGGCGGCCGGGACCGAGCTGGGGCGCCGGCTGGCGGCCGACGTCCGCCCCGGCTGAGGGCCGCGGCGGCGCCTGTACTACGCTCGCGCCCTTCCGGTGCCCGAGCGTCCCCATCCCCCCTTCAGCCTCACGTTGCCCGGCGCCCGCCGGGCGGTCGTCGTCGGCGCGGGCTCGTTCGGGACCGCGGTCGCGGTGCTGCTCGCCCGCGCGGGCCTGCGCACGACGCTGCAGGCGCGCACCGCCGACCAGGCCGACCGGCTGCGCTCCGAGCGCGAGAACCGCGTCTACCTGCCCGGGGTGGAGCTCCCGCGCGAGCTGCGCATCGAGACGATCGACGACGGGCTCCAGCGGGCCGAGCTCGTCTTCCTGGCCGTCCCGTCGCGCGGGATCGACGAGGTCATCGCCGGGCTGGACGCGCACGGGCTCCCGCCGCGGGCGGCGGTCGTGTCGCTGGCCAAGGGGCTCGTGCCGCCGGAGGGGATCGCCCCGACCGTGCTCCTGCGCGCCCGCTTCGGCGCCGACCGCGTCGCCTGCGTCGGCGGCCCCGCCCACGCGCGCGAGATGGTCAGCGAGGGCGCCGGGCTCGTCGCCGCCTCCAGCTCCGAGGAGCTGGCGCGGACGCTGTCGGGCGTCTTCACCCGCGCCGGGGTCGTCTGCGAGCAGGCCGACGACCCGGTCGGCGTCGAGCTCGCCGGCGCGGCGAAGAACGCCGCGGCGCTGGCGGCCGGCGCGACCGAAGGGCAGGGCCTGAACGCGGCGGGCGCGGCCGCCGGGCACATCTTCGCCGAGGTGTGGCGCTACGCCGAGGCGCAGGGCGCGCGGCCGGAGTCGTTCATCGGGCTGGCCGGCACCGGCGACCTCGTCGCCACCGCGCTCGCCCCGCAGAGCCGCAACCGCCGCGCCGGCGAGCTGCTGGCCGACGGGGTGCCCAGCGGCGAGATCCCGGCCCGGATCGGGCAGGCGGTCGAGTCGCTCGACCTCGTGCCGCTGCTGGCGCGGGCGCTCGAGCGCGCCGGGGTCGACGCGCCCGTGACCGGCGGCCTGGCCCGGCTCATCGCCGGGGACCTGCCGCTCGACGCCTGGGTCGCGCTCGTGCGCACGACGGTCCCGGCCCCGGCCCGCCGCCGGGTCCGCCCGCGGCCGGGCTTCTGGGCCCGGCTGCGCGCGCGGCTGCGCGGCGACGCGTGAGCGGCCTCAGCCGCCGGCCAGCGTCGTGACGATCGCCTCGTAGACGCCGGCGCCGTAGCCGTCCTCGGCGATCCGCACGTTGCCGGCGCGGGCGGCGGCCTCGCGCAGCGTCGGGTCCCTGTCGAGCGCGTTGGCGACGAGCCAGAACGTGCCGACCGCCTCGTGGAGCGTCAGGTCCTCGCGCGAGTCGCCGACGCCGATCGTCTCCTCGGGCGCGTAGCCGCGCATCCGCATGTGCCGGGCGA
The DNA here is from genome assembly GCA_019683665.1 of Solirubrobacteraceae bacterium. Taxonomy (GTDB): domain Bacteria; phylum Actinomycetota; class Thermoleophilia; order Solirubrobacterales; family Solirubrobacteraceae; genus Capillimicrobium. The sequence continues at coordinate 4,438 of JADGIB010000169.1, read as the reverse complement.
CGGCGCCCGCCTTCGACGCCTGGGCGGGCACGAGGTGGTAGACGCGCAGCGCGGGCAGGCCGGCGAGCGCGGGCGAGCGGCGGTGCGCGGCGCCGTTGTCGACGAGGCGCAGGCCGTCGTGGCCGTGCTCGCGCAGGAGCGCCTCGGCCTCGGCCGGGTCGACGAGGCCGCGGAACAGGTGCGAGACCTCGCGGTCGCGGTGCCACGGGTCGTGGTACTCGAGCCGGCCCGCGTAGCGCTCGAGCAGGAGGTCGGGCGCGCCCGAGGCGCGGATCTGCTCGTGGATCGTCCCCGCCTCGCCGGGGACGAGGTCGCCGGTGTTCCAGTAGCGGTCGCCGTCGACCGACAGGCCCGCGCCCGCCTCGAAGATGAACGCGGGCTGGCCGAGCAGGCGGGCGTCCTCGTGGACCTGGGCGGCGCGGCGGCCCGAGACGAGGACGATCTCGACCCCGGCGCGCAGGCACGCCTCGACGGCGCGCGGGCCGGCCATCGACGGGTTGCCGTCGCCGTCGTGGAACAGCGACGCGCCCCGCCCCAGCAGGGTGCCGTCGAGGTCGAGGTAGGCGCAGCGCAGGCGGCTCACGGGCCCGCACGGTAGCTTCGGAGGGTGCCCAGCCGTTCCTTCCTCGTCCCCGGCGGCGCCGTCGAGATCGGGACCCGCCCGCTGATCATGGGCATCGTCAACGCGAGCCCGAACTCGTTCTCCGACGGCGGGGAGCTGCGCACGCTCGAGGACCGCGTCGAGCGCGCCCGCCGGCTCGTCGCCGACGGCGCCGACCTCATCGACGTCGGCGGCCAGTCCGGCGTCACGAACGAGCCGGAGATCCCCGCCGAGGTCGAGGCCGAGCGGGTCGTGCCGCTCGTCGAGGCGCTCGTCGCCGAGGGGATCGCCGTCTCCGTCGACACCTACCGGCCGCAGGTCGCCGGACCGGCGCTCGACGCCGGCGCGAGCATCGTCAACGACGTCAGCGGCCTCCTCTACCCCGAGGTCGCGGCGCTGTGCGCGCGGGCCGGCGCCGCGCTCGTCGTCATGCACACCCGGACCCCGCCGAAGGTCCGCCGCGACGACCCCGAGCTCTACGACGACGTGACCGCCGACGTCGTCGCCTTCCTGCGCGAGCGCATCGCGGTGGCCGGCGAGCAGGGCCTCGGCGCCGAGCACGTGATCGTCGACCCGGGCCCCGACTTCGCCAAGACGCCGGCCCAGACCGTGGCGGTGCTGCGCGACCTCGACCGCGTCGACGCGCTCGGGCGCCCCGTGCTGCTGGCGCTGTCGCGCAAGGACTTCATCGGCGCGATCACCGGCCGGCGCCCGCGCGAGCGGCTGGCCGGGACGCTCGCCGCGATCGCCGCCCTGTACGGGCCGCCGGGGCGGATCCTGCGCGTCCACGACGTCGCCGCCGTGCGCGACCTGCTCGACGTGCTCGCGGTGCTGCGCGGCGAGGTCGAGCTCGCGCCCGAGACGGTGCTGGCCGAGGACCTGCGGCGGGAGCCGCCCGGCGCATGAGCCGGGTCGCCGCCGAGCCCTGGGCGGGCCTGCTCGACAGCGGCCGCGCCGATGGGCGCCTCGTGCGCGAGGAGTACGAGGGCGCGCGGCGCGCGGTGCTCGTCGACCCGCCGCCCCTCCATCCGGCGCTGATGGAGAAGCTGCCGCCCGACGGGCTGTACGCGCACCAGGCGCACGCGGTGCAGACCGCGATGGAGCGGCCGTTCATCGTCACGACCGGCACCGCGTCGGGGAAGTCGATGTGCTTCAACCTGCCGACGCTCAACCAGCTCCTGTCGGTCCCGACGAGCCGCGCGCTGTACCTCTACCCGACGAAGGCGCTGGCCCAGGACCAGGCGCGCGCGCTGAACGCGTTCGGCCTGGGCAACCGGGTGCGCCCGGCGATCTACGACGGCGACACGCCGCGCGAGGCGCGCCGGGCGATCCGCCGGAACGCGAACATCGTCCTGACGAACCCCGACATGCTGCACGTCGGGATCCTGCCCAACCACGGCGCGTGGGCGGACTTCTTCACCCGCCTCGACGTCGTCGTGATCGACGAGGCGCACGTCTACCGGGGCGTGTTCGGCTCCCACGTCGCGAACGTCCTGCGGCGGCTGCGGCGGGTCGCGGCCGCCTACGGCAGCGAGCCGCGGTTCATGCTCGCGTCGGCGACGATCGCCAACCCGGTGGAGCTGGCGCAGCGGCTGACCGGCCTCGACGACGTCGAGCTGGTCGACGACGACGGGTCGCCGTCGGCGCCGCGGCGCATCGCGATGTGGAACCCGCCGATCGTCGACGAGGCCACAGCGCAGCGGGCCAGCCCGATCGGCGAGGCGGCCGCGCTGCTGCGCGACCTCGTCGTCGCCGGCGCCCGGACGATCTGCTTCATCAAGTCGCGCAAGGCGGTCGAGCTCGTCAGCCGGATCGTGACCGGCATGGTGGCCGACGAGGACCCGTCGCTGGCCGACGCCGTCGAGCCCTACCGCGCGGGCTACACGCCGCAGCAGCGCCGCGACGTCGAGGCGCGGCTCATGCGCGGCGAGCTGCGCTGCGTGGTGACCACCGACGCGCTCGAGCTGGGCATCGACATCGGCGCGCTCGACGCGTGCGTGGTCGTCACGTTCCCGGGCACGGTCGCGTCGCTGCGGCAGATGTGGGGCCGGGCGGGCCGCCGGCGGGCCGGGCTCGCCGTCTACGTGGCCGGCGAGGACGCGCTGGACCAGTTCTTCTGCCGCCACCCGGACGAGTTCCTGGGCCGGCCGGTCGAGGCGGCGATCCTCGACCCCGAGAACGACGAGATCCACCGCGCCCACCTCGTCTGCGCCGCGCACGAGGGGCCGCTGAGCCCGCTCGACGCCGACGTGCTCGGGCCGCGCTGGCGCGAGCACGCGCAGGCGCTCGTGACCCAGGGCATCCTCGTCGAGCGCCGCGGCACGTTCGCGCTGCGCGCCCGCGAGGACTTCCCGGCCGCGCGCGTGTCGCTGCGCTCGGCCTCGCCGGACTCCTTCGCGGTCGTCGACGTGACGTCGGGGGAGCTGCTGGGGACGGTCGAGGCGGCGCGCGCCTACTCGACCACCCACCAGGGCGCCATCTACCTGCACCAGGCGCGCTCCTACGAGGTGCTCGAGCTCGACCTGCAGTCCCGCCGCGCGCTCGTCGAGCCGTTCGACGGCGACTGGTACACGCAGCCCAAGCGCGAGACCCAGACCGAGATCCTGCGCCTGCTCGACCGCCGGGAGACGATGGGCGTGACGCTGTCCTACGGGGAGGTGCGGGTGACCGAGACCGTCATCGCCTACCAGCGCAAGCGGCTGTCCGACCACGAGATCATCGACCTGCAGACGCTCGACCTGCCGCAGACCGAGTTCGTCACGCGCGCGCTCTGGTACGAGCTGCCCGACGAGATCGTCGCCGTCGAGTTCCCGACCGAGGTCCTCCTCGGCGCGCTCCACGCCGCCGAGCACAGCCAGATCGCGGTGCTGCCGCTGCTGGCGATGTGCGACCGCTGGGACATCGGCGGCCTGTCGACGAACCTCCACCCGCAGACCGGGCGCCCGTCGATCTTCATCTACGACGGCCACCCCGGCGGCGTCGGGATCACGCGGCGCGGGTTCGACGCGTTCGAGACGCTCGTGGCCGACGCGCACCGGCTCGTGGCCGACTGCCCGTGCCAGGACGGCTGCCCGTCGTGCGTGCAGTCGCCGAAGTGCGGCAACCTCAACGAGCCGCTGTCGAAGGCGGGCGCGCTCGAGCTGATGGCGCGGATGCTGGAGCGCTGAGCGGCCCGCCGAGGCTGCAGCGAACCTGCCGCCGAGCCGCGCAAACCTGCGCAAAGCTGCAGCCCGCCCCCGGCCCGCGCGCGCGAGGGCCCAGGCTGGGGGCGGATGTCGATCGCTCGCCTGCTGCTCGCCGCCGTCGCGCTCGCGCTCGTCTTCGCGCTCGCCGCCTCGGTCGCGCCGGCGGCGTCGAACGCGCGGGCCGGCGGCGCCGTCTACGTCGCCGGCAGCCCGGCGGGCGGCGCGGACTACGGCACGACGCTCGGCGCGCTCGACCTGCGGCCGATCGCGGCCGCGCTCGACGTGTCGCCGCGGCGCGTGCGCGCCGGCCGGCTGCCGCAGGTCCGCTTCCGGATCCGCCAGCGCGGCGTCGCGGCGGTCCGCGTCCGCGTCCGCGTCTACCGGGCGGCGACCCGCCGCCACGCCCGCCGGCTCGCGCTCCAGGTCGACGCCGGCCGGGTGCCGGTGGGCCACGCCGTCCGCGTCCGCTGGCCGCGGTCGGCGAAGCTGGCCGCCGGGCGCTACGTCGTCAGCCTCCACGCGACCGACCCGACGGGCCGCACCCTGGCCCGCACCGCGCAGCGGCCCGGCCAGGCCGTCGTCACCGTCCTGCCCGCGCCGAAGCCGAAGCCCGCCCCCGAGCCGGCGCCGGCGCCCGCGCCCGAGCCGGCGC
>JADGIB010000168.1 GCA_019683665.1 Solirubrobacteraceae bacterium | reverse complement strand
CGCGAGACGATCCGCCGTATCGGCTACGTGGACGCGGATCTGGGGTTCAGCGCCGACAGCTGTGCGGTGATCAACGCGATCGACAAGCAGTCGCCGGATATCGCCCAGGGTGTGGACAAGGCGCTTGAGGCGCGTACGGACCCTGATGATGAGGATGCGCTCGACATCGCTGGGGCCGGGGATCAGGGGATGATGTTCGGCTATGCGACCAATGAGACGCCGGAGCTGATGCCGCTGCCGATCAGCCTGGCGCACAAGCTGGCCAAGCGGCTGGCGGATGTGCGCCATTCGGGGGTGTTGCCGTATCTGCGTCCTGACGGCAAGACGCAGGTGTCGGTCCGCTATCGCGATGGGCGTCCGGTGGCTGTTGAGAAGCTGCTGATCTCCACCCAGCATGCGGAGGGGTCGGAGGGGGTGCTTCCGGATGATCTGTGGGAGCACGTGGTCGAGCCGGTGCTGCCCAGGGAGCTGTATGACGCCAACGCGCTGCGCGAGGCGTTTCTGGTCAATCCGACGGGCCGGTTCGTGATCGGTGGCCCGGTCGGCGACTGCGGCCTGACGGGGCGCAAGATCATCGTCGACACCTACGGTGGCATGGCCCGCCACGGCGGCGGCGCGTTCTCGGGCAAGGACCCGTCCAAGGTCGACCGCTCGGCGGCCTATGCCGCCCGCTACGTGGCCAAGAACATCGTCGCCGCGGGGCTGGCGGACCGGGCGGAGGTGCAGGTCGCCTACGCGATCGGCGTCGCGCGCCCGGTGTCGGTGATGGTCGAGACGTTCGGCACCGAGAAGATCGGCCGCGCCCAGATCGCCCAGCTCATCGACGAGCACTTCGACCTGCGGCCGGGGGCGTTCCGCCAGGACCTCGACCTGCACCGCCCCATCTACCAGAAGACCGCCGCCTACGGCCACTTCGGGCGCGAGGACCACGACTTCACGTGGGAGCGCACCGACAAGGCCGCCGCCCTCGCCGACGCCGCGGGGCTGGCCGCGCCGACCACGGCCTGAGCTGACGGAGCGGCGACATCCCGAGCCGGAGCGGGGCCTGCCCGGCCGCCTCTTCGTGCTCCTGGGCGCGCTGACGACGTTCGGCCCGCTCTCGATGGACCTGTACCTGCCGGGGATGCCGGCGATGACCGACGACCTGTCGGCATCCCCGTCGCAGGCCCAGCTCACGATCACGGCGTTCATGATCGGCATGGCGGCCGGCCAGCTCCTGGCCGGCCCGGTCAGCGACGCGCTCGGCCGGCGCCGGCCGCTGCTCGCCGGGCTGGCCGTCTACGCCGCGACGTCGGCGCTCTGCGCGCTCGCCCCGTCGATCGCCACGCTCGTCGCGCTGCGCGTCGCCCAGGGCGTCGCGGGCGCGACCGGGATCGTCATCGCCCGCGCGATGGTCCGCGACCGCACCGGCGGCGGCTCGGACACCGCCCGCGTGTTCGCGATGCTCATGCTCGTCATGGGCGTGGCGCCGATGGTCGCGCCGATCGCCGGCGGCCTGCTGCTCGAGGTCACCGACTGGCGCGGCACGTTTGGCGTCCTCGGCCTCATCGGCGCCGGGCTGCTCGCCGCCGCGCTCCTGCAGGCGCCCGAGACGCTGCCGCCGGACCGCCGCCGCCGCGGCGGCCTGGCCGCCACCCGCGGCGCGCTCGGCGAGCTGCTGCACGACCGCGCGTTCGTCGCCTACGCGCTCTGCCTCGGGCTGTCGTTCGGGACGCTCACCGCCTACCTGGCCGGCGCGTCGTTCCTGCTCGAGGACGTCCACGGCCTGTCGCCGCTGGAGTTCGGCCTCGTCTTCGCCGTCAACGCGCTCGGCATGGTGCTCGCCGCCCAGCTCAGCGCCCGGCTCGTGACCGGGGTCGGCCCGCGGCGGATGCTCGCCGCCGGCCTGGCCGTCGGCGCGCTGGCCGGCACCGCCTTCCTGGCGGCGACGCTCGCCGGCGCCGGGCTCGCCGTCCTGCTCGCCTGCCTGTGGGCCCTCATCGCCAGCCGGGGGATCGTGAACCCGAACGCGCAGGCGCTCGCGCTGTCGGAGTACCCGCACGCCGCGGGCACCGCCGCCGGGCTCATGGGCGTCGCCCAGTTCGGCATCGGCGGCCTCGCCGCGCCGCTGGCCGGGATCGGCGGCGCCGAGGCGACGCTGCCGATGGCGGTGCTCATGGCCGCCACCGGCCTGGCCGCGGCGGCGGTGCTGCTCATCGCTGTCCGGCGCCGCCGTCCCGTCGCCGCCGGCTGAGCGTGCTTGCGCGGATCGTCGCGAGCTCGACTAGCATCCGCCTTCCCAGGGGAGAGCTGGGATGCAGATGGTGGGCGACACGCCTCGGCGCATACTCGTCGGACTCGAGCACTCGGAGGAGGCGGGGGCCGGGGTGCGGCGAGCCGTCGCGATGGCCCGCGCCGGGAACGCCGAGCTGACGCTCGTCCACGTCGCGGTCCCGCCGCCCGCGTGGGCCGGGGTCGGGATGCTCGCCCTCCCGCTCGTCGAGGACGTCGAGACGATGGGCTGCGACCTCGTCCGCCGCACCGTCGAGGAGCTGCCCGACGACATCGCCGTCCGCTGGCACCTCGTCAGCGGCCCCGAGGCGTGCGGCGGGATCTCGCGGGCGCGCTGCGTGCGCCGCGCGCTGCGCTGCGCGCTCGAGCGCGGCGGCCACGACGTCCTCGTCCTCGGGACGGGCGTGCGGCCCGGCCGCATCGCGGGCCCGCTGGCGCGCGAGCTCGGCGAGCGCGTCATCGCCGTCCCCTACGCGGTCCCGGCGGGCGTCGCGGGCGGCGCCGACCGGCCGCGGCCGGTCCTCGCCGACTAGGCGGCGCTCAGCGGCCCTCGTCCTCGCGGGCGTCCGGGCCGCTGACCGGCTCGCACTGCGGCCGGTCGGGGAAGCCCGGGCCGGTGCCCGGCCTGCACTCGGGGTCCTGGTGGGCCGGCGCGCCCCCAGTCGAGCTCGTGTCCTTCGGGACCGTCGCCCCGCCGGTGCTCCCGCCGCCGCCGGTGTCGCGCGGCACGGTCGCGCCGCCGGTCGGCGCCTCGACCGTCGGCTCCGCGTTCGTCGACGGGGCGGGCTCCGCGGGCGGCGCGGTCGTCGTCGGGGTGGCCGACGTCGCCGTCTGCGCCGGGGCCGTCGTCTCGGCCGGCGTCGAGGTGGTGTCGAGGAACGTCACCGACGACGGCTCGGAATCGTCGCCGCAGCCGGCGGCGAGCGCGCCGGCGGCCAGCGCGGCGAGGATCGCGGTCAGGAGGCGGGGCATCGCCCGCTCACGCTAGCTCAGCTCGGGCGGGAACTCCGCCAGGGCCCAGTCGGCGTCGAGGACGGGCCGCCGGTGCGAGCGGCCGTTGACGAGCACGTAGTCGCGGGTGCGCAGGTCGACCGGGAGGCGGCGCTCGATCGGGTACCACTCGTTGTGGCGGCGGATCAGCTCGTTGAGCTCCTCGTCGAACGCCCAGCCGGCGACCGTCTCGCGCCAGCGCCGCGCGAACCGCTCGGGGTCGCCCGCGCACTCGCGCGCGAGCGCCTCGCGGGCCTCCGCCAGCCGGGCGCGCTCGCGCTCGATCCCGCGGTCGACCGCGGCGACGCGCTCCATCCACCGCGGCGGCGCCGAGCCGCGGAAGTAGCCCTCGAGCGTGCGCGGCGCCTGGAGGCTGCGGCGCGAGACCTCGTGCGGCCCGGTCGCGTCCTCGGGCAGCTTCGCGGCCAGCAGGCGCTCCGCGGGCGTGAGGCGATCCTCGGCATCGCGGGCCATCTCCCCGCCCAGGGTAAAGCGGCCGGGGCGCGCGGTGGGCGCGCCCCGGGCCGCCGTCAGGCCGCCGGGGCGGCGTCGGGGGCGCCCTGCTGGGCCGCCTCGGGTCTCATCCACATGACCTCCCAGTGGTGGCCGTCGGGGTCGTAGAAGCTGCGCTGGTACATGAAGCCGTGGTCCATCGGCTCGCGCGCCGGGGCCCCGCCGGCGGCCAGCGCGGCGTCGGCGAGCGCGTCGACGGCGGCGCGGTCCTCGGCCGAGACGGCGATGAGCGCCTGCGTCGTCGCGTGCGGGTCGGCGACCGGCTTGGCCGTGAACGTCGCGAAGAACTCGCGGTCGAGGAGCATCGCGTACGAGGCGTCCTCGGCGATGACCATGCACGCGGCCTTCTCGTCGGTGAACCGCTCGTCGAACGTGAAGCCGAGCCGCCGGTAGAAGGCCATCGACGCCTCCAGGTCGGCCACGGGGAGGTTGATGAAGACGAGGCGGGACGGTGCGGTCATGGGAACGCTCCTGCGGTCGGTGAGTCCGTGTTCGCACCTACAGACGCCGCCCGCGGCGCGAACTCATCGGCGCCGCGCCTGCTCCCACGCGAGCGGGTCGGCGAGGTCGGGCACGTCGGCGCCCAGCTCGGCCAGGACGCTCGCGAGCATCTCCCGCCGCACCGCCCCGACCGCGAGCACGTGGGCGACGACGCCGCCGTAGGTGAACATCTCCGGCGGCTCGCACAGCGCGTCGACGAACGCGTCCGCCCACGCGCCCCGGTCGCGGATCGCGCGGACGATGCGCGCGAACGCGCGCGCCGCCCGCTCGAAGCGCCCCTCGAGGTCGTCGTCGGCCGGCGCGTCCGGCGCCGGCTCGCCCGCCATCGCCGCGACCCAGACCTCGAGCCCGGTGACGAGGCGCCGGGCCATGAGCGCCGCGGTCGGCTCCTCGCCCTCGAACGGCAGCACGACGAACCCGGGCCGCAGCGGGCGCTCGAGCGCCTCGCGGGGGAGCGTCGCCGCGGCGCGCAGCAGCCCGCGGAGCCGGTCGACGTGATGGCGCAGGAGCGTCTCGGTCGGGTCGCGCGGCGCCGCGGGCGCGTGCGGCCCGGGGACGAGCAGGCCCGCGGGCGGGTGGAAGTGGATGCCGTTGCGCGCGGCCAGCCGGAACGGCCGCCCGGAGGCCGCGAACGCGCTCGGCGCGACCCCGTGGGCGCGGGCGAACGCGCGCGAGAACGCGGCCAGCGAGCCGTACCCGGCGGCGGCGGCGACCTCGGTCGCGCTCGCCGCGCCGGTGCGCAGCTGCCAGGCCGCCCGCTCGAGCAGCAGGCGCCGGCGCAGCGCCGCCGGCGTCTCCCCGGTCGCGGCGGCCAGGAGCCGGTCGAGGTGGTCGCGCGAGACGTGCGCGCGGCGGGCGAGCGCGGCGACGCCGGCGCCGGGCTCGTCGAGCGAGCCGAGCACGAGGTCGAGGAGGTCGCGCAGGCGGTCGGCGGCCACGGCGACATCCTCGCTTGATCGCGTTCGACGTGTCGATGGACCGGCGGCGGGCGCGGCGGCACGCTGCCCGCATGGCTTCCTGGTCGACATTCGAGACGGAGGCGCCGGACCTCGCCGCCCGGGTCCGCGAGCGCCTCGACGCGCACGGGCACAAGACGATCGCCACCCTGCGCCGCGACAGCTCGCCGCGGATCAGCGGCACCGAGGCGCGGATCGAGCACGGCGAGCTGTGGATCGGGTCGATGTGGCAGGCGCTGAAGGCGCGCGACCTGCGCCGCGACCCGCGCTACGCGCTCCACAGCGGCTCCGACGAGCCCGACGCGTGGCGGGGCGACGCGAAGCTCGCCGGCCGCGCCGAGGAGGTGGCCGACCCGGGCCTCGTCGCCGAGCTCAACGGCGAGGTGGCCGCCGGCGGCCCCTCGCACCTCTTCCGGCTCGACCTCGACGAGGTCTCGCTCGTGACGCTGAACGAGGCGCGCGACGGGATCGTGATCGAGCTGTGGCGCCCGGGCGCCGAGGTGCGGACGATCGCCCGCCGCTGATCAGCGGGCGCGCAGGAGGTCGAGGATCGTCGTGCGCAGCACCGCCGGGGCGGCCTCGGGATCGAGCCGCCCCGCGCGCACGTCGTCGGCGCCGGCGTGCAGGAGCGCGTAGAACGTCGTGACGAGCCACTCGGCCGGCAGGTCGTCGCGGATCTCGCCGGCGGCGCGGCCGCGCTCGACGAGGGCGCGGACGACGCCGAGGACCCGCTCGTGGCTCGTGCGCAGCTCCTCGGGCGGCACGTGCTCGGCCGCCGCGTCCCCGACGCCGCCGAAGCGCTCGAGCTGCCGCCAGCCGGCGTCGATGAGCCGCGCGAACGCCTCCAGCGCCGGCCCCTCGTCGGGCCGGGCGACCGCCATCGCCGCGACCGCGTCGTCGAGCGTGCGCCGGACGACGGCCGCGACGAGCTCCGGCAGCCCGGCGAAGTGCGCGTAGAACGTCACGCGCGAGACCCCGGCGCGCGCGGCGACGGCCGACACGCTGAGCGGCGCGCGCTCGCTCATCATCTGCTCGGCCGCCGCGACGATCGCCGCCGCGTTGCGCTCGGCGATCGCGCGGCGATGGTCGGTCGCCGGCTCGGACATGCCCGCGACGCTAGTGCATCGCGGGGCGGGTCCCCGGCGCCGGGCGGACCTCCGGCAGCGCCGTCACCGCGATCAGCGCGAACGCGGCCGCGATGACCGCCGCGGCGACCGAGCCGCGCTCGTGGCCGACGGCGATCCCGCCGGCGCCGAGCGCGACGGCGGTGAGGACGCCGACGCCGAGCGCGGCGCCGACCTCGTGCGCGGTCGTCATCACCCCGGAGGCCAGCCCGGCCGTCTCGTGGGCGACGTCGGCCAGCGCGGTGACCGAGATCCCGACGAACGCGAGGCCCGCGCCCGCGCCGAGGGCCAGGAACCCGGGCAGCAGGTCGCGCAGGTAGCCCGCGTCGCCGGGGGCGAGCGCGAGCAGCGCCGAGCCCGCGCCGATGAGCGCCAGGCCGCCGCCGGCGACCGCGCGCGAGCCGGCCGCCGGGAGGATCCGCGAGGCGACGTGGGCGGCGGCGAGGATGACCAGCGCCAGCGGCAGGAACGCGAGGCCGGTCTCGAGCGCGGACGCGTCGAGCACCTCCTGGAGGAACATCGTGTTCAGCAGGAACGACCCGGCCAGCAGGCCGGTGCCGCCGAGCATGAGCCCCGCGCCCGCGCTCAGCGAGCGGGCCCGCCAGGTCGCCGGGGGCACGAGCGGGTCGCGCCCGCGGCGCTCGGCGAGCGCGAACGCGACGAGCAGGCCGGCGCCGGCGCCGAGGAGGGCGAGCGTCGTCGCCGACCCCCAGCCGCGGCCGGGCGCCGTCTCGATCGCGTAGAGGGCGACGGCCAGCCCGCCGAGGAGCGTCAGCGCGCCGGGCAGGTCGAGGCGCCCGCGCGCGGCGGGCGGGGGCGCGGACGGGAGCAGGCGCAGCGTGGCGGCCGCGGCGGCCAGCCCGACCGGCACGTTGACGAGGAAGATCCACCGCCAGCCCAGCAGCTCGGTGAGGACGCCGCCGACGAGCATCCCGGCGGCGGCGCCGGCGCTGCCGATCGTGCCCCACAGGCCCAGCGCGACCGCCCGCTGGCGGCCGTGGTACGTCGTCGTGACGAGCGCGAGCGCCGAGGGCAGCAGGAGCGCCGCGCCGAGGCCCTGCACGGTGCGCGAGGCGATGAGCGCGGCCGGCGACCAGGCCAGGCCGCTGGCCAGTGACGCGGCGGTGAAGAGGCCGAGCCCGGCGAGGAACACGGGGCGGCGGCCGAGGCGGTCGGTGACGCGCCCGCCGAGGAGCATGAGCGCGCCGGTGACGAGCACGTAGGCGGTCACCACCCACGGCAGGCCGGCGGCGGCGACGTCGAGGGCGGCGCCGATCGACGGGAGGGCGACGTTCACGACGGTGACGTCGAGGATGACCATGAACTGGGCGACGGCGAGGACGGCGAGGGCCGACCAGGGGCGGGGCTCCTCGGCGTCGGGC
>JADGIB010000006.1 GCA_019683665.1 Solirubrobacteraceae bacterium | reverse complement strand
CCCCCCCCGGGCGCGGGCCGGGGCCGGCGCCCCCCCCCCCCCCACCCCGACAACCGACGCCGCACGGGCGCGCGGGCGCGCGTCGGCGGTCCGACGCCCGCTCTGTCGCGCCGCTGACAGACGCGCGGCCGCCCGCGCGGGAGGCTGCGCCCGTGCCGTCCGCCAGCGACCCGAGGAGCCCCGCCGCCATGACCGCCACGATCCGCCGTCTCACCGCCGTCGTCGCCGCCGGCGCCTGCCTGCTCGGGGCCGGCGCCGCCGTCGCGACGTCGGACGCCGACGCCGCCGCCCGCGTGCGCTCGACCCCGACCGGGAACGCGACTCACGACGACTACTGCCGCCAGGTCGCCGACCTCATCAACTCCGCCTTCGCCGAGAGCGAGCGCCAGGACATCCTCGGCAACTACGACGAGGGCCAGGCGTGGTGGGACCTGGGAATCGAGCTGCTCGCCCGCGCCCGCGACCGCGGCTGCGACTTCAGCCAGGCCCGCGTCCGCGCGACGCGCGCCGCCGTCCGGCCCGGCCTGCGGCAGGCCGCCGCCGCCGGCCTCGGCCGCTGACCGAAGCTCCCGGGCAGGGAGGCCCGCCGCCGGGCCGGGTCGGGTCGGGACGACCCGGCCCCGGCGGCGCGGCGCACGCCGCCGCGCCCGTCAGGCCGGCGCGTCGCGCCCGACGACCCAGATCCAGTTGCCGTCCGGGTCGCGCACCGAGAACATCGGCGGCGCGCCCGGCGCCGTCATGATCTCCGGGCTGACGTCGACGCCGCCGAGCGCCCGCAGCCGCGCGTGCTCGCCCGCCACGTCGGCGGTCTCGACCCCGATCGAGCCGCCGCCCGGCTCGTCGCCCATCGGCGGGTTCAGCGCCAGGCGGGCCGCCGACCCGGGCGGCGCCACCTCGACCCAGCGCCGGCCCTCGCCGTACGCCTGGTCGCCGCGCAGCTCGAAGCCGAGCCGCTCCGTGTAGAAGGCGATCGCCGCGTCCTGGTCGGCGACCGTGAACATCGCGACGGCGATGTCGGTGATGGTGGTGGGGGGAGGTGGTCATGTCCGTTGGACCGCCGGCCGCGTGCGGACTCATCGCCGGGCCGCGCGGGCGCGCGCGAGGGCGGGCCGCTCGCCGCCGCCGCGGGCGTCCGCCGGCGCGCGACGCCGGCCCGCCGGACCGCGCCCCACTAGCGTTTCGGGCATGACATGGACGGTCGACGTACCGGTCTCGGAGCTGCCGGAGCTCCCGCCGCTGCCCGCCGCGCTCGCCGCCGCGCTGTCCGACGCGCTCGCGCGCCCCGCCGCGCAGCAGCCGGCGTGGCCGGATCCCGACTACGTGCTGCGCGTCCGCAGGCTGCTCGAGCACGTGCCGCCGATCACGGTCCCCGCCGAGGTCGACCGCCTCCAGCAGCGGCTCGGCGCCGTCGCCCGCGGCGACGCGTTCCTGCTCCAGGGCGGCGACTGCGCCGAGACGTTCCTCGACAACACCGACGAGCACCTCAACGGCACGATCCGCACCCTCCTGCAGATGGCGGTCGTCCTCACCTACGGCACCTCGATGCCAGTCGTGAAGGTCGGGCGGATCGCCGGCCAGTACGCCAAGCCGCGCAGCTCCGACGTCGACGCCGCCGGCCTGCCGTCCTACCGCGGCGACATGGTGAACTCGATCGAGGCGACGCCCGAGGCCCGCCGCCCCGACCCGGGCCGCCTCGTGCGCGCGTACGCGAACGCCGCCGCCGCGATGAACCTCGCCCGCGCGATCACCGGCGCCGGCCTGGCCGACCTCCACCGCCTCCACGAGTGGAACATGGACTTCGTGCGCCGCTCGGCCGCCGGCGAGCGCTACGAGCGGCTGGCGACCGAGATCGACCGCAGCCTGCGCTTCATGTCCGCCTGCGGGGTCGACGACAGCTCGCTGCGGACCGTCGAGCTGTACGCGAGCCACGAGATGCTCGTCCTCGACTACGAGCGCGCGCTCCTGCGCCTCAACGGCGACCGGCTCTACCTCGCCTCCGCCCACCAGGTGTGGATCGGGGAGCGCACCCGCCAGCTCGACGGCGCCCACGTCGCGCTCGGCGCGCTGCTGGCGAACCCGATCGGGGTCAAGCTCGGCCCGACGGCGACCCCGGAGGAGGCGGTCGAGCTCGTCCGCCGCCTCGACCCCGAGCGGGTCGACGGCCGCGTCACGCTCGTGTCGCGCATGGGCAACGAGGCCGTCCGCGACGTCCTGCCGCCGATCGTCGAGGCGGTGACCCGGACCGGCCACCGCGTCGTGTGGCAGTGCGACCCGATGCACGGCAACACCGAGGAGTCGCCGACCGGCCACAAGACGCGGCACTTCGACCGGGTCATGGACGAGGTCGAGGGCTTCTTCGAGGTCCACCAGCGGCTGGGCACGCACCCGGGCGGCATCCACGTCGAGCACACCGGCGAGGACGTGACCGAGTGCCTGGGCGGCGCCCAGCAGATCAGCCACAGCGAGCTCGCGTCCCGCTACGAGACGGCGTGCGACCCGCGGCTGAACACCCAGCAGTCGCTGGAGCTGGCGTTCCTCGTCGTCGAGATGCTGCGCCGCACCACGGCCTGAGTCACGCCGACCCGGCCGCGGGCAGGTCGCGGACGGGGGCGCCCATCGCGTGGTAGCCGCCGTCGACGTGGAGGATCTCGCCGGTGATCCCGCGCGCGCGGGCCGACAGCAGCCACAGGACGGCCTGCGCGACCGCGTCGTGGTCGCCGGTGTCCCACGGCAGCGGCGCCATCGCGCCCCACGAGCCGGCGAGCTGCTCGAACCCGGGGATCGAGCTCGCCGCCATCGTCTGCAGCGGCCCGGCCGACACGAGGTTGCAGCGGATGCCGCGCGGCCCGAGGTCGCGGGCGAGGTAGCGGTTGACGGACTCCAGCGCCGCCTTCGCGACGCCCATCCAGTCGTAGATCGGCCACGCGACCGTCGCGTCGAAGTCGAGGCCGACGATCGACGGCTGCTCGCCGCGCTCCAGCAGCGGCAGGAGCGCCGCTGCGAGCGCCTTCAGCGAGAACGCCGACGTGCGGAACGCGGTCTCGGCCGACTCGGCCGGGGTGGTGAGGAACTCGCCGCCGAGCGCGTCGCCAGGGGCGAACGCGATCGCGTGCAGGACGCCGTCGAGCGCGCCCCAGCGCGACTGCAGGTCGGCGGCGACGGCCTCGAGGTGGGCGGGGTCGTTGACGTCCATCTCCAGCACGTCGCACTCCTGCGGCAGGCGCTTGGCGATGCGCTGGGTGATCCGCAGGCCCCGGCCGAAGCCGGTGAGGACGACCTCGGCGCCCTCCTCCTGGGCGGCCCGGGCGACGGCGAACGCGATCGAGCGGTCCGTGAGGACCCCGGTGATGAGCAGGCGGCGACCTTCGAGCAGTGACATCGGTCCGCCACCCTACGCGGTCGGGCGGCGCGTGGCGCGCGGATCGACACCGCGCGCCCGAGCGTCAGGTGCCGATGTAGCGCTGGCGCGCCGGGTCGGAGACCGCGACGTGCTGCGGTCGCTCGAAGCGCGGCTCGTCCTCGTCCGCCGCCGGCCGGGCGGCGTCCGGGGCGCCCGCCTCGGTCTCCGCGTCCGGGCTCGTCTCGCGCACCCACAGCCCGGTGCGGGTGGCGACGAACGCGGCGACCGCGATGAGCAGCGCGGCCACGACGACGAACGTCAGGAAGATGAGGGGAGGGGCCATGGCCCCGGGGTACCCGGCCGCGACCCCCCGAAACGGCTGGGGCGGCCGGCGCCCGCGTCGCGTTCCGGCGACGGGCCGAGATAATCTGGCTGGCGTGTCCCGCCTGACCTCCGCGCTCATCGGTCGCGACGCGACGTACTTCACGCTGTTCGAGGAGTCCGCGACGAACCTCGTCCGCGCCGCCGACCTGCTGGACCAGATGATGGCCGCGTGGCCGGAGCGGCCGGAGCTGGCCCGCGACATCCTCATCTGCGAGCAGAACGGCGACCGCATCACCGCGGAGATCGTCAGCCGGCTCAACCAGACGTTCGTGACCCCGATCGAGCGCGAGGACATCCTCGAGCTCGCCACCACCCTCGACGACGTCCTCGACTTCACCGAGGAGACGGCGGACTACATGGGCCTCTACAAGATCGAGGCGCCGATGGAGCAGGCCCAGCGGATGGCCCACATCCTGCTGATGGCCTCCCGCCAGATCGCCGAGGCGATGCCGCTGCTGCGCACCTTCGGGGACCTCGGGCCGCACACGGCCGAGATCCACCGCCTCGAGAACGACGGCGACCGGATCGTCCGCGAGGCGGTCGCCTCGCTGTTCGACACCGGGATCGACCCGATGGTCGTCATCCGCTGGAAGGACATCTACGAGCGCCTGGAGGACGCCATCGACGCCTGCGAGCGCGTCGCGAACACGCTCGCGAACATCGTCATCAAGAACGCGTAGCACCCGCCGGACCCGCCGCCCGTCCGCCCATGGATGCCGATCTCCTGCTCTATCTCGTCGTCGGCGTCGCCCTGGCGTTCGACTTCACGAACGGCTTCCACGACACCGCCAACGTCGTCGCGACGTCGATCTCCACGCGCGCGCTGCGCCCGCGCGCCGCGATCCTCCTCGCCGCGCTGCTGAACTTCGTCGGCGCGTTCCTGTCGCTCGAGGTCGCCGCCACGATCGCCAGCGGCATCGTCGAGTCGTCGGCCGTGTCGATGAGCGTGATCTTCGCCGGCCTCGTCGGCGCGATCGTCTGGAACCTCGTCACCTGGTACTTCGGCCTGCCGTCCTCGTCGTCGCACGCGCTCATCGGCGGCGTCGTCGGCGCCGTCCTCGCCTCCCACGGGCCGGACGCCGTCATCGGCGAGGGCCTGCTCGGCAAGGTCATCGTGCCCGCGCTGATCGCCCCGGTGCTCGCGTTCTGCGTCGCCGGGGTCGCGATCATCGTCGCCTACCGCGTCGTCGGGCGCCAGCGGCCCGGCCCGGTCACGCGCGGCTTCCGGCTCGGCCAGGTCGTCTCCGGCGGCCTGCTCGCGCTCGCCCACGGCACGAACGACGCCCAGAAGACGATGGGCGTCATCACGCTCGCGCTGGTCGCCCACGGCACGCTGCCGGCCGAGGACCCGGAGGTGCCGCTGTGGGTCGTCGTGAGCGCGGCGACCGCGATCGCGCTCGGGACCTACTCGGGCGGCTGGCGGATCATCCGCACGATGGGCAGCCGGATCATCCGCATGGACGCCGCCCAGGGCTTCAGCGCCCAGGGGGCCGGCGCCGTCGTCATCCTCGCCGCCACCCACGCCGGGTTCCCGCTGTCGACGACGCACGTCATCTCGGGCGCGGTCATGGGCTCCGGCGCCGCCAAGCGCCTGTCGGCGGTCCGCTGGGGCGTGGCCGGCAACATCGCGATCGCCTGGGTCCTGACGCTGCCGATGGCCGGGGCGACCGGCGCGCTCGTCTACGGGTTCAGCAGCCTGTTCGGGGGCGGCGTCGCCGGCCCGGTCGTCGTCGCCGTCCTGCTCGTCCTCGGCCTCATCGGCCTCTACCTGCTGCGCCTGCGCCAGGACGAGGTCGCCGCCGCGGAGGCCGCGTGACGGTGCTCGCCGCGATCATCGACACCGGGGCCCTGCTCGAGGTCGTCTGGGTGAGCTTCGCCGCCGGCGTCGGCCTGACGCTCGCGTTCTCGCTGGCGATCGCGGCCGCCTCGCGCGCCACCCAGCAGCGCCGCGGTGGCACGCTCGGCAGCGCGATCGCCTGGTGGGTCGTCACCGCCGTCTGCGCGCTCGTGTGCGCCGCCGCGGTCGTGACCGGCGTCACCGTGATGCTGTCGAAGTAGGCGGCGCCGCGCGCGGCGGTGAAGGAGCCGCCGGGGTGGTGGCGAAACACCCCCAGGCAATGAAGCGTGCGGCAACGACCACTGCGAGCCCGCTCCCGTACGAGGGCTCCCGACACCAGACTCTCTCCGCGTACATCCAGGCCCGGTTCGACGAGTTCTCGCGTTCGCAGAAGGACGTGGCGCAGTACATCGTCGACCACATGGACGAGGCGGCCTTCCAGACCGCCGAGGAGCTGGCGCGCCGCGCGAACACGTCGAGCTCGACCGTCGTCCGCTTCTCCCAGGCCCTCGGCTTCGAGGGCTTCCCCGAGCTCCAGGGCGCCGCGCGCGAGGAGTACCGCCGCTCCGTGGCGCAGGCCGCGCAGTCGGGCGGGTCGGCGCCGCTGTTCTCGCTCGACCAGAACGAGTACGAGTCCGCGCTGGCCGCCGACCACGTCAACGTCGAGGAGACCGCCCGCAAGTCGTCGCGCTCGGACGTCGAGGCCGCGATCGAGATGATCGCCTCCGCCCAGCGCGTCCTCATCGCCGGCACCGACCAGATGGCGTTCTTCGCCTCCTACCTGCGCCACCTGCTGTCGCTGCTGGACGTCCGCGCCGAGATCGTCGCGTCGCCGTCGCAGGAGGCGCTCGGGCGCCTGGCCCGCATCGACGAGGAGACGCTCGTCGTCGGCCTGTCGGCCGGCCGCCCGCACCCGCTCGTCGTCCGCGCGATGAAGCTCGCGCGCCACCGCAAGTCGCGCACGCTGGCGATCACCGACGCGACGCTCAGCGAGGTGGCCAAGCTCGCCCAGGTGCGCCTGTACTACTCCAGCAACTCGCCGGCGTTCGTCCGCTCGCACACCGCGCTGCTGTCGATGATCCAGGCGCTGGCATACGGGGTGTACAGTCGCGACGCCGCGCAGTACGCAGACCGCATCAAGGCGTTCCGCCTGAAGTAGCGGGACGGCGCGACCGTCCTATAGTGCAGGGCGTATGCGCGACGAATCGACCTTCCGCGTCAAGGCCGGGCTGGCCGAGATGCTCAAGGGCGGCGTCATCATGGACGTCGTCACCCCCGAGCAGGCGAAGATCGCCGAGGAGGCCGGCGCCGCCGCCGTGATGGCGCTGGAGCGGGTCCCGGCCGACATCCGCCGGGACGGGGGCGTGGCGCGCATGAGCGACCCGGCCATGATCAAAGGGATCCAGGAGGCCGTCTCGATCCCGGTCATGGCCAAGGCCCGCATCGGCCACTTCGCCGAGGCGCAGGTCCTCGAGGCGCTCGAGGTCGACTTCATCGACGAGTCCGAGGTCCTCACCCCGGCCGACGAGGCGCACCACATCGACAAGTGGGCGTTCAAGGTGCCGTTCGTCTGCGGCGCCACGAACCTCGGCGAGGCGCTGCGGCGCATCTCCGAGGGCGCGGCGATGATCCGCTCCAAGGGCGAGGCCGGCACCGGCGACATCGTCGAGGCGGTGCGCCACCTGCGCTCGATCCGGGGCGAGATCCGGCGGCTCGGCACGCTCGACGAGATGGAGCTGTACGGCGCGGCCAAGGAGCTGCGGGCGCCGATCGAGCTCGTGCGCTTCGTCGCGCGCGAGGGCAGGCTGCCCGTGCCGCTGTTCTGCGCGGGCGGCATCGCCACGCCGGCCGACGCGTCGCTCGTCATGCAGCTCGGGGCCGAGGCCGTGTTCGTCGGCTCGGGCATCTTCAAGAGCGAGGACCCGGAGCGCCGGGCGCGGGCGATCGTCGAGGCGACGACCCACTACCAGGACCCGGCCCGCGTGGCGAAGGCCTCCGAGGGCCTGGGCGCCGCGATGGAGAGCCTCGAGACGCGGACGCTCGAGGAGTCGCAGCTGCTCGCCGGGCGCGGCTGGTAGTTGACGGCGACGACGGACGCCCCGCTCATCGGCGTCGTCGCCCTCCAGGGCGGCTTCGCCGCGCACGAGCGCATGCTGCGCGGGCTCGGCGCCCGCGTGCGCGAGGTGCGCACCCCGGCCGATCTCGAGGGCCTCGAGGGGCTCGTGTGGCCGGGCGGCGAGTCGACGACGATGACGCTCGCCGTCGAGCGCGAGGGGCTCGCCGAGCCCCTCCGCGCCCTCGTCGCCGACGGCACGCCCGTGTTCGGCACGTGCGCGGGCATGATCATGCTCGACCGCGCCCACCTCGGGCTGCTGGACGTCCTCTGCCGGCGCAACGCGTTCGGCCGCCAGCTGCACTCGTTCGAGGCCGACCTGCACGTGCCGGGCGTCACCGACGGGCAGGAGCCGATCCGGGCCGTCTTCATCCGCGCGCCGTGGGTGCGCGAGGCCGGGCCGGACGTCGAGGTCCTCGCCGAGGTCGACGGCCACCCGGTCGCCGTCCGCCAGGGGAACCTGCTCGCGGTCTCCTTCCACCCGGAGCTGTCGGACGACGTCCGCCTGCACCGGCGGTTCCTCGAGCTGGTGCTCGCGCGGCGCGGCGACCGCTAGGGTCCCGGCCCATGGACGGCGTCCGGGGCACCGTCGCCCTGCTCGACGCGATCGCCGCCCAGGCGCCGGTGGGGGTCGGCCTCTGGGACGGGCAGCTGCGCTTGCGCTACGCGAACCCGGCGCTCGCTCGGCTGCTCGGCCGGCCCGAGGCGGCGTGCCTGGGACGGACGCTGCCCGCCCTCGCCGGCGAGCTGGGCGCGTCGCTCGAGCTGCTCCTGGCCCAGGTGCTCGCCACCGAGGAGCCGGTCGTCGGGCGCGCCGTGCGGGGGACGACGCCCGCGTCCGGGGGCGAGACGGTCGACTGGACCGGCGCGTACTTCCCGCTGCGCGACGAGGACGGCGCGACGATCGGCGTCGCGGCGATGCTGCGCGCCGTGCACGAGGAGCGGCCGGCCGCCGAGCTGCAGCGCGCGCTGCGGGAGGCGCTGGCGGCGCGCGCCGAGGCCGAGCTGGCCCGGGAGCGGACCGCGTTCATCGCCGAGGCGGGCGCCCGGATGTCGACGTCGATGGACGCCCGCCAGGCGCTGCGCCGCCTGGCCCGGGCCGCCGTCCCGCGCGCCGCCGACTGGTGCGCGATCTCGCTCGTCGACCGCGACGGGCGCCTGGGCCCGGTCGCCGCCGCCCACCGCGACGCCGGGCGGGAGCGGCTGCTGTGGGCGATGATCGGCCGCCGCCCGCTGCGCGTCGACGGCCCCGGCGCCCCGGCCGAGGCGCTGCGCGCCGGCCGCCCGGTCCTCCAGGAGACGGTCGCCGACGCCGACCTCGAGGCGATCGCCGCCGACGAGCGCCACCTGCGCGACCTGCGCGCGCTCGGGTGCGGTCGTCGCTCGTCGTGCCGCTGCGCTCGCCCCGGCGGACGATCGGCACGATCACGCTCGTCCACGCCGAGTCCGGCCGCCGCTACGGCCCCGAGGACGTGACGATGGCCGAGGCGCTCGCCGCGTGGGCGGGCCTCCACGTGGAGAACGCCCGCCTCTACACGGAGCGCTCGACGATCGCCAGCACCCTCCAGGAAGGGCTGCTGCCGGCGGCGCTGCCGGAGCTGCCCGGCGTCGACCTCGCCGTCCGCTACCGGCCGGTCGGCGACGAGAACCGGGTCGGCGGCGACTTCTACGACGTGTACCCGGTCGGGGAGCGGTGCTTCACCGCCGTCATCGGCGACGTCTCCGGCAAGGGCGCCGACGCCGCCGCGCTGACCGCGCTGGCCCGCCACACGCTCTACGCGGGGGCGCTGCGCGGCGGCGACGGCCGCGAGAACCTCGCCCTGCTCAACGAGGCGCTGCTGCGGCGCACCGACGGCGCCCGCTTCTGCACGGCGGTCGTCCTCGACGCCGAGCTCGACGGGGACGGGCTCGCCGTGCGGATCGCCGACGGCGGCCACCCGGCGCCGCTCGTCCTGCGCGCCGGGGGCGGGGTGGAGGAGACGGCCGGCGGCGGGATGCTCATCGGCGCCGTCGAGCGGCCCGCCCTCCACACCGAGGAGGTCCGCCTCGGCCCCGGGGACCTGCTCGTCGCCTACACCGACGGCGCGGTCGAGCTGCGCGGCGACGACCCCGCCGCCGGCGACCGGCTCCTGCGCGAGCAGCTCGCCGCGCTGGCCGGGGCGCCGGCCGCCACGGTCACCGCCGAGCTGGAGGCCGCGGTCGTGGACGCGTCCGGCGGCGAGCCCCAGGACGACGTCGCGCTGCTGGCGGTCGGGCCCGCGCGCGGCTAGCGGCCGCGCGGGGCGCGCCTCACGAGCCGGCGACGTCGACGACCGCGACGACGGTCACGGCGAGCGCGGCGAGGACGACGAGCGCGCCGAGCAGGAGGCCGAGGACGGCCAGCGGGCCGCGGCGCCGGCGCGGCCCGTCGGCCGGCGGGGCCAGCGGCGGGAGCGCGGCGCGGAGGTCGGGCGCCTCGGCGACGGGGGCCTCCTCGCCGAGCGCGCCGAGGACGTCGAAGGCCTCGGTCGGCTGCAGGAGCGCGTCGGCGGGGTCGAGCGGCCCGTCCGGGTCGTCGGCGGCGGACGGCGCCGGCGCGGCGACGGCGGCCGCCGCCGGGACAGGGGTCTCCCCGGTGTCGGCGGCGTCGAACGCGTCGTCGGGCAGCGCGTCGAACTCGTACGTGGGCTGGGAGACCGTCGTCGGCACCGGGCCGGGGGCGACCTCGACGAGCGGCTCGGGCGCGGGGGCCGACGCCCGCGCGGGCGCGTCGACGGCGAGCAGCGCCGCCATGATCGCCCGCGAGGCGAACGGCGCCGGCACCTCGTCGGGCGCGTCCCGGTAGGCGCGCTCGCCGGCGCGGAAGCGCTGCTCGGCGCCGCGGCACGGCGCGCAGCGCGCGAGGTGGCGGGCGAGGCGCTGGAGGTCGGCGTCGCCGAGGTCGCCCTCGGCCCGCGCGGCGAGCAGCTCGGGGACGAGCTCGCACGGCGACGGCCCGTCGCCGCGGCGCAGCCGGGCGCGCAGCGCGACCTCGCGGGGCGCGCGCACGGCCGCCGCGTAGCGGGTCGTGCGCAGCAGCGTGCGCTCGGGGTCGACGCGGTGCGGATCGTCGGCCTCGACGACCGCCCGGCGGAAGCGGGCGAACGCGTCGGCGGCCGCCTCGACGGCGCGGCCCGGGGCGGCGACGCGCTCGGCGTAGGCGAGCACCGCCGCGCCGCGGCGCACGGTCAGGCCGCTGAGCACGGCGGGGTCGCCGTCGCGGACCCCCTCGGGAGTGACGATCGAAGCCTGGACGTCCAACATGCGGCGCTAGACCCTACGGTCCGGACCCGTCAGAACGGCGTCCACCGCGCGGGCCGTCGCGTCCCACCCGAAGCGGGCCGCGCGCGCCCGGCCCGCGGCCCGCAGCCGCACCGCGACCGCCTCGTCCAGGCAGGCGGCCAGGACCGCCTCGGCGACGAGGTCCGGCCGGCGCGGCTCGACGAGGAGCGCCGCGTCGCCGCACGTCTCCGGCAGCGCCCCGCGGTCGGAGGCGACGACCGGCACGCCGCTGGCCATCGCCTCCAGGCACGGCAGCCCGAAGCCCTCGTGCAGCGACGGGAGGACGAACGCCCGGGCCCCCGCGTACAGGCCGGGCAGCAGCGCGTCGGGCACGTAGCCGAGGCGGCGCACGCCGTCGGGCGCGCCGCCCGGCCCGTGGTGGGCGCGCGACGAGCCGGCGGCGACGAGGTCGATCCCGCGCTCGGCCAGGGCCCGGGCCGCGGCGCCGAGCACCGGCAGGTTCTTGCGCACGCCCTCGCCGGCGACGGTGAGGACGTACGGGCGCGGCAGGTCGAGCGCGGCGCGGGCCGCCGCCGCGTCGGCCGCGGGGGAGAAGCGCTCGTCGACGCCGCCTGGGACGACGACGATCCGCCCGGGGTCGATCCCGGTCGTCGCCGCGATCTCGTCGCGCGAGAAGGCCGACACGGTGAGCACGAGCCGGGCCCGCCGCGCGACCGCGGGCAGCATCCGCCGGTGCCAGGCCGCGTACGCGCCCGAGAACCACTCCGGGTGGGTGAGCGCGACCGCGTCGTGGATGACGACGACGTTGCCGTCGAAGCGCAGCGGCGCGAGGTTCGCCGGGTTCAGCAGCAGCCGCGCCCCGAGCCGCCGCGCCCGGGCCGGGAGCACGAGCTGCTCCCACGCCTGCCCGGCCTGGTAGGCCATCCCGCGCGGCGGCCACGCGACCGCGTAGCGGCCCGGCGCCAGGGCGGGCAGCCGGGCGGCCAGCTCGGCCGCCCACCGCTCGACGCCGCTGAGCTGGCGGCGGGCGGCGGCGCGGGCGTTGACGAGCACCTCGGGCACGGCCCGGCAGCGTACGCCCATCGGGCGATAGCCTCGCGGGCATGCGAATCGCCGTCGCCGCCGACGAACGCACCGGGATCGCCGACGCCGTCGTCCAGGAGCTGCGCCGCCGCGGGCACGAGCCGATCCTCCACG
The DNA here is from genome assembly GCA_019683665.1 of Solirubrobacteraceae bacterium. Lineage (GTDB taxonomy): Bacteria > Actinomycetota > Thermoleophilia > Solirubrobacterales > Solirubrobacteraceae > Capillimicrobium. Next base: position 18,653 of record JADGIB010000006.1, on the reverse strand, counting down.
GCGCCCTCGACGACGACGAGCGCGACGACTGGGCCTGGGCCTCGGAGGCTGCCGCCCGCGACGTCGCCGAGGGCCGCGCCGAGCAGGGCGTCGTCTGCTGCTGGACCGGCACCGGCGCCTCGATCGCGGCCAACAAGGTGCCGGGGATCCGCGCCGCCCTGTGCGGCGACGCGCCGACCGCCGCCGGCGCGCGCCGCTGGAACGACGCGAACGTCCTCGCGCTCTCGCTGCGCGCCACCTCGCAGGCCGAGCTCGTCGAGATCCTCGACGCCTGGTTCGGCACCGCGCCCAGCGACGAGCCCGGCGACCGCGCGAACATCGAGCACGTGGACGCGATCCGATGAGCGAGCTCGTCGAGGCCGCTGGCGGGCTGGTCGTCGACGACGGCCGGGTCCTGCTCGTCCACCGCCCCCGCTACGACGACTGGTCGCTGCCGAAGGGCAAGCTCGACCCGGGGGAGACGTTCGAGGCCGCCGCCCTGCGCGAGGTCGAGGAGGAGGCCGGGCTGCGCTGCGCGCTCGGCGCCGAGCTCGAGCCGGTCCGCTACACCGACCAGCGCGGCCGCCCGAAGATCGTCCGCTACTGGGCGATGACCGTCCTCGAGCGCGCCCCGTTCGCCCCGAACGAGGAGGTCGACGAGCTCGCCTGGCTGGCGCCCGACGAGGCGGTCGCCCGGCTCACCTACCCGCATGACCGCGAGCTCGTCGCCGCCTGGGCCGTCCGCGGCCGCGAGGTCGAGCGGAAGTTCCGCGTCGCGCGGCTGCCCGACGGCCTCGACGCGGCCCCGCGCCGCGCGATCGCCCAGGGCTACCTGCCCACCGGCGACGAGGTCGAGGTCCGCCTGCGCCGCGACGGCGACGACCTGCGCCTGACGATCAAGGCCGGCGACGGGCTCGTCCGCGCCGAGGAGAGCCTGCCGATCGACGCCGACGGCTTCGCCCGCCTGTGGCCGCTGACCGCCGGGCGCCGGGTCGAGAAGGTCCGCCACGTCGTCGAGCACGACGGCGTCGCGATCGAGGTCGACGTCTTCGGCGGCGACCGCGACGGCCTCGTCCTCGCCGAGGTCGAGTTCCCCGACGCCGAGGCGGCCGCCGCCTGGCGCCCGCCCGACTGGCTCGGCGAGGAGGTCACCGGCGACCCCGCCTACCGCAACCGGAACCTGGCGACGTGAGCGCCCGGGTCGGCCTCGTCGGCTACGGCCTCGCCGGGCGCGCCTTCCACGCGCCGCTCATCGCCGCCGAGCCGGCGCTGACCCTGGCGGCGATCGTCACCGCCGACCCCGAGCGCCGCGCCCGGGCGCGGGCCGAGCACCCGCACGCGGCGCTGCTCGACGACGCGGCCGAGCTGTGGGCGCGCCGGGCCGAGCTCGACCTCGTCGTCGTCGCCTCTCCGAACGCGACCCACGTGCCGCTGGCCCGCGCGGCGATCGAGCACGGCCTCGACGTCGTCGTCGACAAGCCGCTGGCGGCGAGCGCGGACGAGGCCGAGGCGCTGCTGGGCGAGGCGCGCGCCCGGGGCCGCCTGCTGATCCCGTTCCACAACCGCCGCTGGGACGGCGACTTCCTCACCGTCCGCCGCCTCGTCGAGACCGGCGCGCTCGGGACGGTCGTGCGCTTCGAGTCGCGCTTCGAGCGCTGGCGCCCCGAGGTCGCCGGCGGCTGGCGCGAGGACGACGACCCCGCCCAGGCCGGCGGCCTCCTCTACGACCTCGGCGCCCACCTCGTCGACCAGGCGCTCCAGCTCTTCGGCCCGGCCGCGGCCGTCTACGCCGAGGTCGAGGCGCGCCGCGAGGGCGCCCGCGTCGACGACGACGTGTTCGTGGCGATCACCCACGCGGGCGGCGTGCGCTCGCACCTGTGGGCGTCGATGCTCGCCGGCCAGGCCGCCCCGCGGATGCGGGTCGTCGGCGACGGCGCGACGTACGTCAAGCACGGGCTCGACCCCCAGGAGGCGCAGCTGCGGGCCGGCGCCGCCCCGGGCGACCCCGGCTTCGGCGAGGAGCCGCCGGAGCGGTGGGGGACGCTCGGCGCCGGCGCCGGCGTCCGCGCGGTCCCGACCGAGGCGGGCCGCTACCAGGCGTTCTACACGGGCGTCGTCAGCGCGCTGCGCGGCGGGGCGCTGCCGGTCGACCCGGTCGACGCGATCGCCGGCCTGCGCGTCATCGAGGCCGCGCGGCGCTCCGCGCGGGAGCGCCGCGTCGTGCCCCTCGACGACGTCAGTGCTCCATGACGAGGATCGGCTTGAGGACGTCGCCGGCCGCCGACCGGGCCATCGCGTCGTTGACCTCGTCGAGCCTGAACCGCGCGACGAGCCGGTCGTAGGGGAAGCGGCCCGTCAGGTGCAGCCGGGCGAGCGCGCCGATGAGCCGGTCGCTCGTGCCCTCGCCGCCGAGGACGCCGGCGACGGTCTTGCCCCACAGCGTGCTCATGTGGTCGAGCGTGAACTCCGCCCCGGCGGGCGCGCCGCCGATGATGACGCAGCGCCCGCGCAGGCCGACCGAGTCGGCCGCCTGGCGCAGGACCTTCACGTTGCCCGTGCACTCGAGCGAGTAGTCGGCGTGGCCGCCGCAGATCTCCTGGACGGCCTGGACCGGGTCGGCCTCGTTGACGTTGATCGTGTCGGTCGCGCCGAGCTCGCGGGCGAGCTGCAGCCGCGACTCGTGGCGGTCGACGGCGATGATCGTCGTCGCGCCCGAGTTCACCGCGGCCATGACCGCGGCCAGGCCGACCGCGCCGGTGCCGTAGACGACGAGCGACGAGCCGACCTCGGGGCGGACGTTGTTCCAGACCGCGCCCGCGCCGGTGGCCAGGCCGCAGGCGAGCGGGCCGGCGGTCTCGACCGGGAAGCCCTCGGGCAGCTTCACGAGGACCTTCGCGTCGACGATCGAGTACGTGGCGAACGACGACTGCCCGAAGAAGTGGCTGTGGACGGGCGAGCCGTCGGGCCGGCGCAGCGCGGTCGAGCCGTCCTCGCGCGTGCCGCGGCCGACGAGCGGGCCGATCTGCATGCAGTAGCGCGGCTGGCCCTCGCGGCAGTTGCGGCACTCCCCGCACCACGGCCAGCCGATGACGACGGCGTCACCGACCGCGACGTTGCGCACCCCGTCGCCGACGGCCTCGACGATCCCGGCGCCCTCGTGGCCGAGCACGCCCGGGAACGGGTACGGGAAGTCGCCCTCCTGGGCGATCGCGTCCGTGTGGCAGACGCCGGAGGCCACGATCCGGACCCGCGCCTCGCCCGGCCGCGGATCGTCGATCTCCAGCTCCTCGACGCGCAGCGGCGCGCCGACCTCCTCGATGGTTGCGGCGGTGACCCTCATGGCATCAAGCTACCTGACACTCACCCATCTCGTCACCCCTTCGGCGTCGGTCTCCTCCCGCAGGCGGCCCTCGGCCACGAGGAGGTCGGTGTGGCCGAGGACCTCGCTCAGCGTCAGGAAGGCCTGGGTGATCGCGACGTTGCCCCACAGGGCGTGCGCCAGCTCGTACGCGGTCGCCGGGCGCTCGGCCAGGAGCCGGACGATCTTGCCGGCGCGCCGCCGGTGCCCGGCGAAGCGCTCGTCGATGAGCGCGCGGTGGTCGGCGACCGGCTCGCCGTGGCCGGTGAGGACGAGCGCGAGGTCCATCTCGCGCGTCGCGCGCAGCGAGTCGAGGTAGGTGGCCAGCGCCGGGAAGCGCTCGCCCGACCCGTCGAGGCGGCGCGCGGCGAGCGGGTTGGACGAGATGTGCGCGATGAGGTGGTCGGCGCCGATCAGCAGGCCGCGCCGCGGGTCGTGGAGGACGAGGTCGGAGGGGGAGTGGCCGGGCCGGTGGTGGACGTGGAGGGTCCGGCCCGCGAACGGGAGCTCGTCGCCGTCGCGCAGCGGCCGGGTCACGGTCACCGGGGCGCCCCAGCCGCGCATGACCCGCGACATCGACCGCAGCGCGTAGCGGACCTCGGCCGGGATCCCGTGGCGGGCCATGAGGTCCTCGGCGAAGCGGTCCTCGGCCTCCATCGCCGCGTCCCACTCGGCCAGCCACGGCGCGAGCGGCGCGTAGGCGCAGACCTCGGCCCCGGACCGCTCGGCGAGCACGCCGGCCAGTCCGAGGTGGTCCATGTGCTGGTGGGAGACGACGATCCGCCCGAGGTCCTCGACGCGGCGGCCGTGCTCGGCCAGCGCCCGCTCGAGCGCGTGGAGCACGGTGCCGGAGTTCGGCCCGGTGTCGACGAGCGTCAGCGGGTCGTCGTCGATCAGCCAGCAGTTGACGGGCCCGACCGCGAACCCGGTCGGCAGCTCGAGGCGGTGGACGCCCGCGTCAGGAGCGGATGATCCCAAGGACCTCGTCCCGCCGGCGCTCCATGTCCTCGACGGACACGAGCGACTCGAGCGTCAGCCGCAGCAGCGGCTCGGTGTTGGACGGGCGCACGTTGAAGTGCCAGTCGTCGTAGTCGACCGAGACGCCGTCGACGTGGGTGATCGTCGCGTCCGCGTAGCGGCGCTCGAGCTCGGCCATCTTCGCCTGGGCGTCGGCGACCTCGGAGTTGATCTCGCCGGAGATGAAGTAGCGCGAGCGGTACGGCTCGAGCAGCTCGCTCATCCGCTTGCCCTCGACCGACAGCTTCTCGAGGACGAGGAGGGCCGGGATCGTGCCTGAGTCGGCGTTGTAGAAGTCGTGGAAGTAGTAGTGGCCGGAGACCTCGCCGCCGAACAGGGCGCCCTCGCGCAGCATCCGGGTCTTGAAGAACGCGTGGCCGACGCGGTTGACGTGCGGGGTCCCGCCGGCGCGGCGGACGGTGTCGGCGACGGCCCGCGACGCGCGCGCGTCGTAGAGGATGTGGGCGCCCGGGTGCTTGGCCAGCAGGTGCTCGGCCAGGATCGCGGTCAGGAAGTCGCCGTCGACGAAGCGGCCGGTGTCGTCGATGAAGAAGCAGCGGTCGGCGTCGCCGTCCCAGGCGATGCCGAGGTCGGCGCCCTCGGCCCGGACCTTCTCGACGATGAAGCGCCGGTTCTCCTCCAGCAGCGGGTTCGGCTCGTGGTCGGGGAACTCGCCGTCCGGGGTGAAGTACGTCTCGACGAGCTCGAGCGGGAGCCTGCGCAGCAGCGGCCCCACCATCGGCCCGGCCATCCCGTTGCCGCCGTCGACGACGACCTTCAGCGGCTTGACGTTGGCCGGGTCGATGAACGCCATCGCGGCCGCGTGGAAGTCGGGGTAGACGTCGACCTCCTCGACGGTCCCGGCGCGGGCGGGGTCCGGGTCGCCGAGGCCGGCCTCGATCAGGCGGCGGATGTCCTGGATGCCCTCGTCGCCCGACAGGGCGATCGCGCCCTGCTTGACGAGCTTGGCGCCCGTGTACGCCTTCGGGTTGTGCGACGCCGTGCACATGAGCCCGCCGTCGAGCTCGCGCGAGCCGACGGTGAAGTAGAGCATCTCGGTGCCCACCTGGCCGATGTCGATGACGTGGGCGCCCTCGGCGACCATCCCGGCCCGGTAGCGGGCCGCCATCTCCGGCGCCGTGAGGCGCATGTCGCGCCCGATCGCCAGGCGCAGCTCTCCCGCCGGCCGGCCCGACAGGCCGGCGAGGACGCGGACGAACGCGCGCCCGATCTGCTCGGCGTCGTCGGGCCCGAGCTGCTCGCCGTGGATCCCGCGGATGTCGTAGGCCTTGAAGATGGAGGGGTCGATCGGCATCGGGCGTGATCCTACGGGGCCGTATCCTGCCGCGCCGTGGACGTGGTCATCCTCTGCGGCGGACGCGGGACCCGGCTGCAGGAGCGCACGCAGGAGATCCCCAAGCCGCTGGTCGAGATCGGCGGCCGCCCGATCCTGTGGCACGTGATGCGCATCTACGCGCACCACGGCGCGACCCGCTTCCTGCTGTGCACCGGCTACAAGGGCGAGCTCATCGAGGCGTTCGCGCGGTCGGAGCCGTGGCCGGACGGGGTGGAGGTGACCTGCGTCGACACCGGCCTGGACACGCCGACCGGCGGGCGCATCCACCGGGTCGCCGACCGGCTCGACGGGCGCTTCTGCGCGACGTACGGCGACGGGCTGGCCGACCTCGACATCGCCGCCGAGCTCGCCTTCCACCGCGGGCACGGCGCGCTGGCGACGATGGCCGTCGTGCGCCCGGAGCTCCAGTTCGGGGTGACCGAGCTCGACGAGGAGGGGGTCGTGACCGGCTTCCGCGAGAAGCCCCGCTCCGAGCACTGGATCAACGGCGGCTTCTTCGTCCTCGAGCCGGGCGTGCTCGACTACCTCGCCGAGGACTCGATCCTCGAGCGCGGGCTGCTCCAGCACCTCGCCGCCGACGGGCAGCTGCGCGCGTTCCTCCACACCGGCTTCTGGGCGTGCATGGACACCTACAAGGACGCGGTCGCGCTCAACGACCTGTGGGCGGGCGGCGACCCGCCCTGGAGGGTGTGGGCGTGAGCCGCTCGGTCTTCGTCACCGGCGCCTACGGGATGCTCGGCGGGTGGCTCGTGCGGGCGCTGCTGGAGCGCGGCGACCGCGTCACCGTCCTGCGCCGCGACGAGGCGCCGGGGTCGCTGCTGGAGCTCGAGGGGCTGGCCGCCCGCTGCACGGTCGTCCACGGGGACCTGACCGACGGGCCGCTGCTGCAGCGCGCGATCGCCGAGCACGAGGTCGACACCGTCTTCCACCTCGCCGCGCAGACGATCGTCGGGACCGCGGCGCGGGCGCCGCTGTCGACGTGGGAGACGAACGTCCGCGGCACCTACCTGCTGCTGGAGGCGTGCCGCACGGCCGGGGTGGCGCGGGTCGTCGTCGCCGCCTCCGACAAGGCCTACGGCGCCCACGACGAGCTGCCCTACCGCGAGGAGATGGCGCTGCGGCCGACGTTCCCCTACGACGTCTCGAAGGCCTGCACCGACCTCATCGCCCGCTCCTACTGGCACACGTACGGCCTGCCGGTGGCGACGACCCGCTTCGCGAACGTCTACGGCGGCGGGGACCGCAACCCGTCGCGGCTGATCCCCGAGGCGGTCGCCGCCGTGCTCGCCGGGCGGGCGCCGGTGATCCGCTCCGACGGGACCCCCGAGCGCGACTTCCTCTACGCCGAGGACGCAGCCGCCGCCTACCTGGCCATCGCCGACGCGCTCGACGCGCACGCGCCCGGCCGCCCGGCCCGCGGGGAGGCGTTCAACGCCGGCGGCGACCGCCCGCACGCGGTCGGCGAGGTCGTCGCGCTCGTCTGCCGCCTGGCCGGCGCCGACGTCGAGCCGGAGATCCGCGGGCACGGCGCGCCCGACGGCGAGATCGACCGCCAGTGGGTCGACTCGGGCAAGCTGCGCGCGCTGACCGGCTGGCGCCCGCGCGTCGACCTGGAGGAGGGGCTGCGCCGGACGCTGGACTGGTACCGGCGCCACGGCGTCTAGGAGGCGGCGCCCTCGGACTCGATCGCGTTCGCGAGCTTCAGCAGCAGGCGGTGGAGCTCGGCCTGCTCCTCCTCGGTCAGCGGGGCGAAGAAGCGCCGGCGCAGCTCCTCGGCCTCGACGCGCATCGCGTCGAGCGTCTCGCGCCCGGCGTCGGTGAGCCGCAGGAGGTTGCTGCGGCGGTCGTGCTCGCAGCGCTTGCGCTCGACGAGCCCGCGCTCCTCGAGGACGTCGAGGCGGCCGACCAGCGTGCTCGGGTCGACGCCGGTGCGCCGGGCCAGCTCGCGCTGGGAGATGTCGCCCTCGCTCTCGAGCACGACGAGCATCCCGAAGTGCATGGGGTGGATGCCGTGCTCGGCGGCGATCGCGGCGAACTGCTCGAACGACGCGGTCGAGACCTTGCGCAGCAGGAAGCCGGTGTAGTCGCTCAGCCTCTCGTGGCGCGCAAAGGTTGCCATCGCAACAAATGGTAGCAACGCGACGGTTGCGTTCTGGAATGGTTGCCGCTATCAATGGTCGGCGGAACCCAAGCGAAAGGGGGCAGGGGATGAGCGGTCCGACGCAGTCCCTGTACGCGTACGCGGGCGGGGAGGACGCGATGCGGCGCCTGGCGGCCGCCCACTACCGGCGCTGCCTGACCGACCCGGTCCTCTCCGAGGTGTTCGGGACGGTCGGCCACCCGGGGCACGTCGAGCGCCTGGCCGACTGGATGGGCGAGGTCCTCGGCGGGCCGAAGCGCCACACCGAGCGCCACGGCGGCCACGCCGCGCTCCTGGCCGCCCACGCCGGCCGCGCGATCACCGAGGCGCAGCGGGTGCGGTTCGTCGAGGCGTTCGAGGCCGCCGCCGACGAGGCCGCGCTGCCGGCCGAGCCGCGCTTCCGCGCCGCGCTGCGCGCCTACGTCGAGTGGGGCACCGCGATCGCCCGCGACGTGTCGCAGCCGGGGGCCGACACGAGCAGCGACGAGCCCGTCCCGCTGTGGACCTGGGACGGGCTGGCCCGCCCCGGACGCCACTAGCATCTGCGGTCATGGCCGGTCATTCCAAGTGGGCAGGGATCAAGCACAAGAAGGCGATCGTCGACGCCCGTCGCGGCAAGCTCTTCACGAAGCTCGCCCGCGCGATCACGGTCGCCGCCAAGGAGGGCGGCGGGGACCCCGACGGCAACCCGGCCCTCGCGCTGGCGATCCAGAAGGCCAAGGACGCCTCGATGCCCAAGGACAACATCGAGCGCGCCATCGCCCGCGGGACCGGCGCCGGCACCGACGCCGACGCGCTCGAGACCGTCGTCTACGAGGGCTACGGCCCCGGCGGCGTGGCGATGCTCGTCGAGGCCGTCACCGACAACCGCAACCGCACCGGCGCCGAGATCCGCCACCTCTTCTCCAAGCACGGGGGCAACCTCGGCGAGCCCGGCTCCGTCGCGTACCTGTTCGACAAGACCGGCACGATCCTCGTCGACGCCGAGCGCTACTCCGAGGACGACCTGCTCCCGGCGATCGAGGCGGGCGCCCAGGACATCGCCGTCGATGACGACGTCTACGAGGTCCTCACCGACCCGGCCGACGTCGCGTCGGTCCGCCAGGCGCTCGAGGACGCCGGCATCGAGATCCAGAGCGCGGAGATCGCCCAGCGCCCGAAGTCGACCGTCCCGCTCGACGAGGAGGGCGCCCGCAAGGTCCTCAAGCTCATCGACGCGCTCGAGGACAACGACGACGTCGACACCGTGCACGCCAACTACGACGTGTCGGCCGACGTCATGGAGGCGATCGCCGGGTAGCGCCCGGCGCCGGGCGGCATGCTCGCGCTCGACGAGCTCGACGTGCCGATCGTGGGCGCCCCGCTGGCCGGCGGTCCGGCGACCGTCGAGCTCGCCGCCGCCGTCAGCGAGGCCGGCGGCCTCGGCTCGCTGGCGGGCGCCCTGCGCACCCCCGAGCAGCTCGAGGCCGACGTCGCCGCGCTCCGCGCCCGGACCGCGCGCCCGTTCGCGGTCAACCTGTTCGAGGCCCAGCGGCGCCCCGGCGACCCGGAGGCGGTCGCGCGCTACGCGGCCGCGCTGGCGGCCGAGGGCCTGCCGCTCGGCGAGCCCCGCCACGACGACGACCGCCTCGGCGAGAAGCTCGCGCTCATGGTCGAGCTGCGCCCGCCGGTCGTCTCGTTCACGTTCGGCTGCCCGGCCCGGCCGACGATCGACCGCCTGCGCGCCGCGGGCTGCGCGGTGTGGGTCACGGCCACGACCCCGGAGGAGGCCGTCGAGGCGGCCGGGGCGGGGGCCGACGCGCTCGTCATCCAGGGCGTCGAGGCCGGCGGCCACCGCGGCGGGTTCGACGACGACGCGCCCGGCGACTACGGCCTGCTGGCGCTGCTGCAGCTCGTCGACGCGGCCGTCGCCGTCCCGCTCGTCGCGGCCGGCGGGATCGTCACCGGCCGCGCCGTCGCCGCCGTGCTCGCCGCGGGCGCGTCGGCCGCCCAGGTCGGCACCGCCCTGCTGCGCACCCCCGAGGCCGGCACGTCGGCGCCGCACCGGGCCGCGCTCGCCGCCGACGGGCGGCGCACCGGCCTGACCCGCGCCTTCTCGGGCCGCACCGCCCGCGGGATCGTCAACCGCTTCCAGCGCGAGCACGCCGACGCGCCGAGCGCCTACCCCGAGGTCCACCACCTGACGACGCCGCTGCGGGCCGCGGCCCGCGTCGCCGGCGACGCCGAGTCGATCAACCTGTGGGCCGGCCAGGCCTACCCGCTCGCGCGCGAGGCGCCGGCCGGGGAGATCGTCCGCGCGCTCGCCGACGAGGCCCGCGCCCGGCTGCGCGAGCTCGCCGCCGGCGCCTGATCAGGCCGCGTCGGCCGGCGGGCGGCGGACGCGGTGGACGTGGACGGGCCGGCTGACGTTGCGCACCCGCCGCTGGCCGGCCGACCGCCACCGCCACGGGCCCTGGGCGGCGTCGCGCGTGGCCTGGTCGCAGAGGACGCTGCCGGGCCGGGCGACCGCGGTGAGGCGGCTGGCGAGGTTCACCGGCCGGCCGTACCAGTCGCCGGCGCGCTGGAGCGCCGGGCCGTAGGCCATCCCGACCCGCAGCGCCGGGAACCCGGGGCCCTCGGCGTCGGCGGCGTCGACCAGCCGCAGCGCGGTGTCGATGAGCTCGTCCACCGACGGCGAGACGAGCATGACCGCGTCGCCGATCGTCTTCACGAACCGGACCGGCAGCGCGACCGCCGTCGTCGCCAGCGTCTCCAGGCGGTCGGCGATCGCCCCCAGCTCGTCGGGCTCCACGACCTCGCCGACGCGCGTGAAGCCGACGAGGTCGGCGAAGCAGACGGCGACCTCGCGCCGGCCCGGGAGCTCCCCGTCGTGCTGCTCGAGGGCCTCGAGCAGCTCCGTGCGCACCGCGTGGCGCAGGTGCATGCGCAGGATCTGCTGGACCGCCGGCCCGACCGTCGGCTCCAGCGCGAGCGCGAAGTCGGCGTAGCGCGTCGCCAGCTCGTGCTCGTCGGCGCCCGGCTCGAAGACCATCGTCAGCGCGAGGCGCCGCAGCGCGTCGGCCGCCTGCGCCATCGCCCGCCCGAAGATCCGGGCCATCTCGATCTGCGCCTCGCGCGGGATGCCGGCGTCCTCGTAGCGCTTCGCCGTCTGCGCCGCCTCGAGGTCGACGTCGGTGAGGACGGGCGCGTCGCCGTCCTCGACCGGGACGCCGGCGCTGCGGCGCAGGTCGGCCAGGAACTCCCGGTCCAGGCCGGTGAGCGCGACGAGGTCGTTCAGCGAGTAGCGGTGGCGGCCGCCGACCGCGCGCTCGGACGGGAGCATGAACAGCGTCCCCTCCTCGACGGCGGCGCGCAGCTCCTCCAGCGTGGCGCCGTCGTCGACGAGCGACTGCAGGAGGCGCTCGCGGGCGGCGCGGGCCGGTCCCTCGAGCCCCTCGAGCAGGCCTTCGGCGGCGAAGTCGACCATCGGCGGCGGAATCTACGCGAGGCGGCGGGCGGCGGGGAGCCGCGCGCCGGCGGGGACCTGGCAGCATGTGGCGCCGCGTGTCCGCCCGAGCCCCCCGCCGCACCCGCATGAGCGCCGCCGAGCGCCGGGCCGCGATCCTCGACGCGGCGATGGAGGCGTTCGCCCGCCACGGCTACCACGGGACGTCGATCGACGACATCGCGTCGGCGGCCGGGATCTCGAAGGCGCTCATCTACGAGCACTTCCCGTCCAAGCAGGGCCTGCACGCCGAGCTCGTCACCGCCCAGGCCGAGGCGCTGTTCGCGCGGCTGGCCGCCGCGGCGACCGACCCGGATGCGACGCCCGAGGAGCGGCTGCGCGGCGGCGTCGACGCGTTCCTGGGCTTCGTCGAGGAGCGCCGCGACGCCTGGCGGGCGCTGTTCCGCGACGCCGCCGACCCGGAGCTGGGGGAGGTCATCGACCGCGTCCAGCACGACGCGACGAGCGCGGTGGCCGAGCTGCTCATGCCCGGCGCCGACGACGCGCTGCACCAGGAGGTCGAGATCCTGGCCGAGATGCTCTCGGGTGCGGTGCAGGCGCTGGCGAACTGGTGGCACGACCACCCGGAGGTGCCGCGCGCCGAGCTCGTCGAGCGCGCGGCCGCGTTCGCCTGGCCGGGCCTGGCCCGCCTCGGCGGCCGGTCCGACGGCGCCTAGGACGGCGACCGGCGGCGCGCACGGTCCGGTGCGGATCGCCGTCCGCGGGGAGGCGTCCGGCCCGACGCGCAGAATGCGGGTCCGTATGCGCGTCCTCGGCATCGACCCCGGCACCGCGAACACCGGCTACGGCGTGGTCGAGCGCCGCGGCGGACGGCTCGTCGCCCGCGACGGCGGCGTCATCGCCACCCCGCCCGGGGCCCCGCCCGAGCGGCGCCTGGCCACGATCCACGCCCGGGTCGCCGAGCTGCTCGACGAGCACGACGTCGCCTGCCTGGCCATCGAGGACCTCTACTTCGGCGCGAACGCCCGCAGCGCGTTCGCGGTCGGGCAGGCGCGCGGCGTCGCGATGCTGGCCGCCGGCCAGCGCGGGGTGCCGTGCGCGGCCTACACGCCCCAGCAGGTCAAGGGCGCCGTGTGCGGGAGCGGGCGGGCCGGCAAGGACCAGGTCCAGCGGATGGTCCAGGCGCTGCTGTCGCTGCCGGAGCCGCCGCGGCCCGACCACGCGGCCGACGCGCTCGCCGTCGCCGTCTGCCACCTGAACCGCGCGCCGCTGGACGCCGCGCTGCGGGCGACCGCGGGGGCGGGGGCGTGATCGGGCTCGTCCGCGGCGAGGTCGCCGTCCGCCGCCCCGACCACGTCGTCGTGCTCGCCGGCGGGGTCGGCTACCGGCTGGCCGTCTCGTCGGAGACGCTGCGCCACGTCCCGGCCGCCGGGCAGGAGGTGACGCTCCACGCCCACCTCATCGTCCGCGACGACGCGCTCAACCTCTACGGGTTCGCGACCGAGGAGGAGCGCGACCTGTTCCTCCTGCTCCTCGGCGTCCAGGCCGTCGGCCCGAAGGTCGCGCTCGCCGTGCTGTCGGGCGGGCCGCCGGGCGAGCTCATGCGCGCGATCGCCGCCGGCGACGCCGCCCGCTTCCAGGCCGTCCCCGGGATCGGCAAGCGCACGGCCGAGCGGATCATCGTCGAGCTGCGCCCGAAGGTCGGCGACGTCGACGTCGACGACGCGGCGACGGTCGCCGCCCCGGCGGCCGACGACCCGCGCGCGGTCGCCCGCGACGGGCTGCTCGGCCTCGGCTACAGCGCCGCCGAGGTCGAGAGCCTCCTGGCGGCCGCCGACGGCGAGACCGCCGAGGAGCTCATCGCCAGCGCGCTGCGAGGGGCCCGCCGGTGAGCGTCCGCATCCAGACCCCCGGGATCGTCGAGGCCGAGGACGAGCTCGAGGTCACGCTGCGGCCGCGGCGGCTGCGCGACTTCGTCGGCCAGGCGGCGCTCAAGGACCAGCTCGAGGTGGCGATCGCGGCGGCCGCCGGCCGCGGCGAGGCGCTCGACCACCTCCTGCTCGCCGGCCCGCCCGGCCTGGGGAAGACGTCGCTGGCGCAGATCGTCGCCGCCGAGCTCGACGTGCCGTTCGTCCAGACGGCCGGGCCCGCGCTCGAGCGCAAGGGCGACGTCGCCGCGTTCCTCACCGCCCTGGAGCCGCGGTCGGTGTTCTTCGTCGACGAGATCCACCGCCTGCCGCGCGCGCTGGAGGAGACGTTCTACCCGGCGATGGAGGACCGCCAGCTCCCGATCACCGTGGGGCAGGGGGCGGGCGCGCGGGTCGTCACGCTCGACCTGCCGCCGTTCACGCTCGTCGGCGCCACGACCCGCGCCGGGCTGCTGACGACGCCGCTGCGCGACCGCTTCGGCATCCAGGCGCGGCTGGAGCCGTACGCGCCCGAGGAGCTGGCCACGATCGTCCACCGGTCGGCGGCGATCCTCGGCATCGAGATCGAGCCCGACGGGGCGCGGGCGATCGCCGGGCGCAGCCGCGGCACGCCGCGCGTGGCCAACCGGCTCCTGCGCCGCGTGCGGGACTTCGCCCAGGTCCGCGGCGCCGGCGTCGTCACCGCCGCGGCGGCCGACGAGGCGCTTGCGATGCTCGAGATCGACGACGCCGGCCTGGACCGGCTCGATCGTGACATCCTGTCGGCGATATGCGAGAAGTTCGGCGGCGGCCCGGTGGGCCTGTCCACGCTGGCGGTCGCCGTCGGGGAGGAGCCCGACACGATCGAGGACGTCTACGAGCCGTACCTGCTCCAGCGGGGGCTCCTCCAGCGCACCCCGCGCGGCCGGGTGGCGACGCCCGCCGCGTACCGGCACCTGCGGCTCGAGCCGCCCGACCAGGCGCTGTTCTGAGGGCGCGATGAGCACGGGCGAGGCCACGCTCGGTGCCGTCGCCGGCCTCGCCGACGAGCGCCGCACGATGGGCCGCTGGTCGGGGGCGCTGTGGCTGCTGGGCGCTGCGGTCGGCGCCGCCGGGCAGGCGCTGCCCGGCGTCGAGGCCGAGCACCCGTGGCTCGTGTGGGCGCTGTGCGGCCTGCTCGGCGCCTACGGGCTCGCCTGCCTGCTGGAGTGGATCCCGTGGGGCCGGGCGCCGATCGGCGCGCACCTGGCCGCGGTCCTCGCCTTCCAGCCGGTGCTCGCGCTCGCGCTGTGGGCGACGGGCGGCGCCGCCTCCTACATCACGCCGCTGCTCGTGCTCGCGATGCTCTACGCCGCCTACTTCCTGCCCGGCTGGATGGCCTGGGTCGGCGTCGGTGCGCTGGCGCTCACGTACGCGAGCACGCTCCTCTACACGCCGGTCGGCGAGGACCAGGCGCTCGCCCGCGTGCTCGCCTTCGCGATCTCCTGCGAGGGCGTCACGCTCAGCCTGCAGACGCTGAAGCGGCGCCTGCTGGCCGCCGAGGCCGCCCAGCGCGAGATGGCCCACGCCGACGCGCTCACCGGGCTGGCCAACCGGCGCGGGTTCGACGCGGCGCTGGCCGGGGCGGTCGCCGCCGCCGGGGCGCCCGACCGGGGACGGCGGGCCCTGGACCCCGGGCGCTTCGCGCTCCTGCTCATCGACGTCGACCACTTCAAGGCCATCAACGACACCTACGGCCACACCGCCGGCGACGCGGTCCTGCGCCGGCTCGCCGCCGGGATCTCCGGCGTGGTGCGCCCGCAGGACTGCGTGGCCCGCATCGGCGGCGACGAGTTGGCGATCGTCGCGCCCGGCGCGGGGGAGGACGGCGCCCGCCGCCTGGCCCAGGCGGTGCGCGTGGCCGCCGCGCGGGTGCGGCCGGCCGCCGGCGCGGCGCCCGTCTCGCTCACCGTCGCCTGGGCCGTCCACCCCGACGACGGGGACGCGCCCGCCGACCTGTTCGCCGCCGTCGACCGCGGGCTGCACGCCGGCAAGCAGGCCGGCCGCGCGCCGTCCGCGCTGCCGAGCCCGAGCTGACGCGACGCCGACGGACGCGCCACTACGCTAGAGCGACCCCCATGGCCCACCTGTTCATCTGCCCCAACTGCGGCACGCGGTCGACGGCGACGGACCGCCGGCGCGGGTTCTCGCGCGAGGCGCTCGGCTGTCCCAAGTGCGGGCACGCGTTCCTCTTCGAGCTGATGGACGACTACTACCCCGCCCCCGACGCCGCGTTCTTCGCCACCGACCAGCAGGGGCGCCTGATCCACTGCGGCCGCGGCGCGTTCGAGCTCACCGGGCTCGACGACGAGCGCGCGATCGGCCGTCCCGCCCGCGAGGTCCTCGGCCTCGCGTTCGAGGACGGGACCGACCACGTCGGCCAGGCGCTGGAGTGGGGCGTCCGGGTCCAGGGGAAGGCGGTCACGGTCCACGCGGAGGGCGACTTCCCCGTCGAGGCGACGGCCGACCTCTTTCCGGCCTACGATGACGACGGCGGGCTCCTGATCGTCCTCACGCCGGTCAAGGCCGCCAAGCCGTCCTGATGCAGAACAAAACGCGCAACCTCGCCATCCTGCTGCTCGTCGGCGTGCTCCTCGCCGGCGCGATCGCGGTCATCGTCGCCAAGCCGACCCGGCTCGGCCTCGACCTCAAGGGCGGCGTCGAGCTCATCTACGAGGCCAAGCCGACGAAGCAGTCGGAGGTCACGCCCGAGGCGATCAACCGGGCGATCGACATCATGCGCGAGCGCGTGGACCAGTTCGGCGTCGCCGAGCCGGAGATCCAGCGCTTCGGCGGCCAGCAGATCCAGGTCTCGCTGCCCGACGTCCAGAACGCCGAGCGCGCGCAGCAGCAGGTCGGCCGCGTCGCGCAGCTCTTCTTCTACGACTGGGAGCCGAACGTCATGGGCCCCGGCTGCCGGCCGGACCCGACGAACGCGCAGGTCACCGGCGGCCCGCAGGCCGGCAACCCGACGTACGGCATCTCGCTCTACGAGGCGGTCCGCCGCGCCGCGCAGTGCCCGGCCCGCAACCCCGACAGCGCCACCCACGAGGGCCGCTGGTACCTGCTCGACACGAAGAACGAGAAGGTCGTCGCCGGGCCGGAGGAGAAGCGCGAGGACCTGTTCGTCGACCTGCCCTACACCGAGCCGCAGGAGGGCCAGGAGGTCGTCGAGGTCAAGCCGGGCACGGTCATCGTCCGCGCCGAGAGCCCCGACTCCGACGACGAGAACGCGACGAAGCCGGACCGCTGGTACGTCCTCAACGACGACCCGGCGCTGCTGGGCACCGACATCAAGGACCCCGAGCAGAACTTCGACAACGGCCCGGGCGGCACCGGCGCGCCGATCGTCACCTTCGACTTCACGAAGCGCGGGCGCGACATCTGGCAGCAGGTCACGCGCGAGATCGCCCAGCGCGGCCAGGCCAACCAGGTCCCGGGCGCCGACCCGCTCGCCTCCGCCCAGCACTTCGCGATCGTCCTCGACGACGAGCTCATCTCGGTCCCGTACATCGACTACCAGCAGAACCCGGACGGGATCGACGGCGCGAACGGCTCGCAGATCCAGGGCGGCTTCACGATCCAGTCGGCCCAGAACCTCGCCGACCTCCTGCGCACCGGCGCCCTGCCGATCAAGCTCGAGCTGATCTCCCAGTCGCAGGTGTCGGCGACGCTCGGCCAGCAGGCGCTCGACGAGGGCCTCATCGCCGGCATCGTCGGCTTCGTCGTCGTCGCGCTCTTCCTGATCGTCTTCTACCGCGTGCTCGGCCTGATCGCCGTCGGCGCGCTCGTCATCTACGGCGTCTACTTCTTCGCGCTGATCAAGCTCATCCCGATCACGCTGACGCTGCCCGGCATCGCCGGCCTGATCCTGACGCTGTCCGTCGCCGCCGACGCGAACATCGTCATCTTCGAGCGCGTCAAGGAGGAGATCCGCGCCGGCAGATCGATCCCGGCCGGCATCGCCCAGGGCTACAAGAAGGGCCTGGCGGCGATCATCGACGCGAACGTCGTCACGTTCATGGTCGCGTTCATCCTGTTCATGCTCGCGACCGCGGGCGTGAAGGGCTTCGCGTTCACGCTCGGCGTCGGCACCGCCGTCTCGCTCTTCACCGCCGTCCTCGCCACGCAGGCCGTGCTCGGCACGATGGGCAACTCGCGCCTGCTCGCGAGCCGGTCCGCGCTCGGCGCCACCGAGCAGAAGGTCCGGATCCGCTTCGACTTCATGGGCTACTCGAAGTGGTTCTTCTCGGCCTCGGGCGTGATCCTCGTCATCTGCGCGCTCGCGATCGGCGGGAAGGGCCTGAACTTCGGGATCGACTTCGAGTCCGGCACGCGGATCACGACCGAGCTCGCGCAGAAGACCGACGAGAACGGGGTCCGCGACGCGATCGCCGCGCTCGGCTACAAGAACGCCGAGGTCCAGAAGGTCACCAACGACGAGCTGGGCGACAACGCGTTCCAGATCTCCGGCGACATCGCGCCCGAGGACGTCCAGAAGGTCCGCCAGGCGCTCGACGAGGACTTCGGCGGCACCCCGAACTTCACGAACGAGTCGATCGGCCCGACGTTCGGCGAGAGCGTGGCGAGATCGGCGGTCATCGCGATCATCGCGTCGCTGCTCGTCATCTCGGTCTACATCGCGCTGCGCTTCGAGTGGAAGTACGCGGTCCCGGTCCTCATCGCCGTGACCCACGACCTGCTGATCACCGCGGGCATCTACGCGCTTCTCGGCCTGGAGGTGACGACGTCGACGGTCGCGGCGCTGCTCACGATCCTGGGCTTCTCGCTCTACGACACGATCATCGTGTTCGACCGCATCCGCGAGAACGCGCCGCGGATGCCGAGGGCGGCGTTCTCGCAGATCGTCAACCGCTCGATGAGCGAGGTCATCGTCCGCTCGCTGGCGACGTCGTTCTGCACGCTGCTGCCGGTCCTGTCGCTGCTGCTGTTCGGCGGCGAGACGCTGCAGGACTTCGCGATGGCGCTGCTCATCGGCACCGCGTCGGGCACGTACTCGTCGATCTTCATCGCCGGCCAGGTGCTGACGCACTGGAAGCAGCGCGAGCCGGCCTACCAGGCGCGCGCGAAGCGGATCCTCGAGACCCAGGGCTACATCCCGGCCTACCCGACGCCGGTCGACGGCGCCCCGGTCGAGGTGGAGCCGCAGCGCAGGCGGCGCCGCTGGCGCTCCGGCCCGGCTGTGCCCGGCCAGCCGCCCGAGGTCTCGCGCGAGGAGTTCGAGGAGCTCGTCGCCGACATCCAGGACACCGCCGCCGAGACGTCGGCGACGGCGGCGGCGCCGCGCCCGCGCAAGCCGACGCGCGTGCCGCGCCGGCCCGACGCCGTCCAGCCCGAGGCGCACGACGCGCCGGCGCCGCCGCCCCCGCCCCCGCAGCTGTGTCTTATAA
>JADGIB010000167.1 GCA_019683665.1 Solirubrobacteraceae bacterium | reverse complement strand
CTGCATACCGGCGCCCGCGTCATATGTTTATACGACACAGGTGTGGCACCTGCCGTCGACCCCTCCGATGCCAGGTGCCACACGTCCGCGCCGGCGCCCCGGGGCAGCGCGCGCATCCCGGCCGCGAACCGGCAACGGTCGAGGCGGAGCGTGTGGGCGCGGCCCGCTACGCGGCCCGGCGGCGCGCCTGGTCGCGGTAGCGGCGGTAGTCGCCGCGGTCGGGGCGCAGCTGCGCGGCGAGCGCGAGCGGGCGGCGGGCCTCGCCGTGGCGGCCGAGCTGCTGGAGCGAGCGGCCCAGGCAGAAGAGCGCGTAGTCGTTCGTCGGCGCCCGCTCGACGACCGCCTCGAACTCGACGACGGCCTCGCGGTAGCGCTGCGACTGGAAGAGCGCGCGCCCGAGCGCCTCGCGGATCGAGGTCTGGTCGGGCTCCAGGTCCCGGGCCCGCGAGAGCGGGACGGCCGCGGCGTGGTAGTCGCCGCCCTCCAGCAGCGCGGTGCCGCGCCGGTAGAGGTCGTACACGCTGTCGGACGACGCCACCCGCTCAGTGTAGGCCCCGCGGCGGCAGCGCCCACAGCGCGCGCAGGCGACCGCCGATCCCCAGGCCCCGCCCGAGCGCGTCGCGCAGCGCCCGCCGCTGGCCCGGCGTCGGCCGCGGCGCGCCCGGCGCGTAGCGGGCGCGCGCCAGCGCCCGGATGTACTCGCGCGCCCCCGGGTCGTGGGCGAAGCGGCGCTCGAGGTCGAGCAGCGTCGTGCCCGGCGCGACCGGCCGCCCGGTGCGGCGCAGCGCCCGCTCCAGCTCGGCGACGTCGGTCTCCGGCCCGGCCTCCTGGTGCTCGCGCCGGCGCCGGCGCAGCGTCAGCCACGCCCAGCGCCCGCCGACCGCGAGCGCGACGAGCAGCGCGGCGAGCCCGAGCGGCGGCCACGGCGAGCGGCCCTCCTCGTCCTCGACCGGCGGCAGCGGCGCGGCCGGGCCGCCCGGCCCGAGGTCGGCGCCGACGTCCCCGCTCGGCTGCGGGCCGCCCGGGAACCCGGCGGGCAGGATGCCGCCCCCGCCCGCGGCCTGGGCCGTCGCGGGCGCCTCGCTCGGGGTCGGGTCGAACGTCACCCAGCCGATCCCGTGGAACCAGACCTCGACCCACGAGTGCGCGTCGAGGTCGGTGACGACGAACTCGCCGCGGTCGTCGTCGCGCGAGCCGGGCGCGAACCCGGTGCTGACCCGGGCCGGGATCCCGGCCATCCGCAGCAGCAGCGCCATCGCCCCGGAGAAGTGCTGGCAGTAGCCGGCCCGGTCGCGCTCGAGGAACGCGACGAGCGGCAGCCGGTGCTCGGGGACGTCCTCCTCGTAGCGGAACCGGGTGCTGTTCAGGTACCGCTCGACGCGCTCGACGACCTCGTAGGGCGACCCCGCCCCCTCGGCCAGGCGCCGGGCGAGCCGGTGGACCTCCCCGTAGCCGCCCGCCCGCAGGACGAGGTCGACGTCGCCGCCGGCGACGTTCGGGCCGATCGCGATCGCGCCGCCGCCGCTGCGAAACGGCGCGAAGCGCACGAAGACCCGCCCCGCCCCCCAGCGCGCGGGGACGAACAGCGTCAGGTGCTCGTCGAGCCAGTCCGGGTAGACGGGCGGCGCCGCGCGCAGCGCCGCCTCGTCGGGCCGCGGCACGTAGCCCTCGGCCCGGTAGGCGTCGCCGCTGGAGAGCGGCTCCTCGTCGTCGGCGACCGAGAAGCCGCCCGGCCGCGACGGGACCGGCCGCCGCGGCGAGTGCGAGACCTCCAGGCCCTCGCCGGGGACGACGAACTCGTCGGTCGTCAGCCCCTCGACCTTCACCCGGACGCGCTCGCGCCAGCGCGGGTGATCCTGCAGGCCCTCGGCGATCGGCGCCGGCCGCCGGCGCGCCCAGTCGCGCCAGCGGACGCCGTCGAAGAGCGTGAGGTCCTGGACCTTCCAGTACGCGGGCCGGGCGGCCCGGACGCGCAGCAGCGTGCGCCCGTCGCGCGGCCAGTCGAGCGGGCCGTAGCCGTGGGTCCAGTCGAAGCGCTCCGGCTGGCGCGGCTCCAGCGCCGAGGCGATCTCCTGCACGTCGATGACCGGGCCCTCGGTGTCGAGCACCGGGGCGAGCGCCATCCCGCCGGCGGTCGCGACGCCGAGCACGGCCGCCGCAGCCCACGCCTGCGCGCGGGTGAGGCGCTCGGCCAGCAGGTGGACGCACAGCGGGATCGCGAACGCGGCCCCGACCAGCCACGGGTGGTCCGCGCTCATCTGGATCGCCGGGACCGCGAAGAGGACGCCGGCGAGGACGACGGTCCAGCCGGTGCGGCGCAGGCCGGCGGCGATCGCGACCGCCGCCGCGAGCACGCACCCGCCGGCGAGGATGACGATGCGCACCCAGTCGCCCGCCTCCTCGTAGGGGACGATGATCCCGGGCAGGGCGCGGATGCCGTCGCCCAGCCCGGGCGCCAGCGACCCCCAGCCGCGCGGGTCGAGCATCCACAGCGGCACGCCGGCGACGAGCAGCGACGCGCCGGCCAGCGCGACGGCCGCGACGGCCGCCGCCGCCCACCGCCACCGGGGCACGAGGCCGAGGAGGCCGGCCACCGCGGTCAGCCCGAGCGCGAACAGGACGGCGGTCGCGACCGGCGGGTCGGCGATCAGCCCGAACCAGCGGACGAGCGAGAGGACGAGCATCGCGGCGAGCGCGGCGAGGCGCAGCGCGTCGCGGGCCGGCAGCGCCCGGGCGAGCGCGTCGCGGGCCGGGCCGATCCCGCCGGACGGCCGCCAGGTGGGGATCCCGGTCGCGTCGGCGCTCATGCCGCCATCCGCTCCCCGGCGACCGACCCGAGCACGTACCCGTGGCAGCCGCCGACCGCGAACGCCGCCCGCCGGCCGGCGAGCTCGCCCGGGACGATCAGGACGCGCCGGCTCGACGGCGAGGCGAGCAGCAGCCGCGGGACCCGCGCCGGCACGTGGGCGACGACGAGCAGCAGCGGCCCGCGCCGGCCCGACAGCGCCGCGGGCAGCGGCGCCGCCCCGCCCTCCAGCAGCGCGAGGCGGACGTGCTGGGCCGTCCACCCGTGCAGGTCGGCGTCGAGCGGGACCGGCCGCCGGTCGCCGGGCAGCAGCAGCGCGCCCCCGCCGTGGCGGGCGAGGTGGACGGCCAGCGACGCGGTCGCCCGGACGGCGGCGTCGAGCGCGGCCTCGTCGGCGGGCAGGCGCGCGTCGAGGGCGACGAGCGGGCGGGCGTCGGCCTCGGGCCGCAGCCGCCGCTCCATGAGCCCGGCCCCGCGCGCGAGCGACGGCCAGTGGATCCGCGCCGCCGACGTCCCCTCCCGGGCGGGGCGCAGCCCGTCGAGCTCGACCTCGGCCGCCCCGAAGCCCCCGCCGCGCCCCCGGCGGGCGCGGGCCCCGCGGCCGCGGGGGGCGCGCGGGGCGCCCACGACCGGCTCCACGCGCGGGAGCACGAGGACCGACGCGGGCGGCCCGTCGCCGTCCACGCGCGCGGCCGCGAGCCCGAGCGGGTCCCCGAAGCGCAGCGACGGCGGCGCCAGCTCGCGCCGGCCGCGCCGCGCGAAGCGGGCCTGGACGCGCAGCCGCTCGCGTCGCCGCCAGCCCAGGCGCCGCGGGGCCCCGACGAGCGGGTCGTCGAGCGTGGCGCCGAGCAGCCCGAGCGGGCCGCCGCGGGCCGACAGGCGCACCTCGACCGCCTCCCCCTCGACCGCGCGCCGCACGCCGACCGACCGCTCCACCCTCGCCCCGAGCGCCCCGGCCAGCGCCCAGCCGAGCGCGCCGAGCGCCAGGACGAGCAGCGTCGCGGCGGGCACGAACAGCGGCTCGCAGTCGAACAGGCCGGCGCCGGCGAGCAGGAAGGCCGCGACCCCGAGCAGCCGCAGGGCGCCGCGCGCGTCGACCCGGCCCCCCCGTCGACTCGCGCGCGCCCGCATCGCCGGCCCCGCTA
Organism: Solirubrobacteraceae bacterium; assembly: GCA_019683665.1. Classification (GTDB taxonomy): domain Bacteria; phylum Actinomycetota; class Thermoleophilia; order Solirubrobacterales; family Solirubrobacteraceae; genus Capillimicrobium. The sequence goes on along the minus strand of JADGIB010000167.1, from coordinate 3,866 downwards.
CAGCGCGGGCGTGGCCGCCACCGCGTCGGCGACCACGTCCTCGGCGGTCTCCCCCACCGCCTCGGGTCCGAGGAGGATCCGGTGGGCCAGCACGACCTGCGCGAGCGCTCGCACGTCGTCGGGGAGCGCGTGGTCGCGGCCCTGCAGCAGCGCGTGGGCCTTCGCGGCGCGCAGCAGCAGCAGGCCGGCGCGCGGCGAGGCGCCGAGCTCGACCCGCGGGTCGCGGCGGGTGCGCTGGAGCAGGTCGACGATGTAGCCGCGCAGCGCGTCGGAGGCGTGGACGGCGCCGGCGGCGGCCTGGGCGGCGAGCACCTCGGCGGCCGAGGCGACCGGCTCGAGCGCCTCGACGCGGTCGCCGCGCTCGTGCTCGTGGAGCATCGCGACCTCGGAGGCGCGCGACGGGTAGCCGAGCGAGATGCGCACCATGAAGCGGTCGACCTGCGCCTCGGGCAGCGGGTAGGTGCCCTCGAACTCGACCGGGTTCTGGGTGGCGAAGACGATGAACGGCCGGGCGAGGTCGTGGGTCGTGCGCTCGACGGTGACGCGCCCCTCCTGCATGCACTCCAGCAGCCCCGACTGGGTCTTCGGCGAGGCGCGGTTGATCTCGTCGACGAGGACCACGTTCGCGAAGATCGCGCCCGGGCGGAAGACGAAGACGCCCTCGCGCTGGTCGTAGACGTTCGTGCCGACGAGGTCGGCGGGCAGGAGGTCGGCGGTGCCCTGCACGCGCGAGAACGTGAGGTCGAGCGAGCGGGCCAGGGCGCGGGCCAGCGTCGTCTTGCCGACCCCGGGGAGGTCCTCGACGAGGACGTGGCCGTCGGCGGCGAGCGCGACGAGGACCCCGGTGAGGACGTCGTCGCGGACCTCGACCGCCCGGCTGATGTTCTCGGCGACGCGCCGGAGGGTGCCGGCCGCGTCGGCCGCCTCGCCCGGCGAGAGGCGCTCGGTCGTGCTCACCGGACGCTCCCGGGCGCCGGCGCGGCGGCGCGCAGCGCGACGACGGCGTCGAGCACGGCGGCGGCGACCGCGGTCTTGCTGGCGAGCGGGACGTGCGTCTCGCCGTCGGCGGTGACGATCGTGACCTCGTTGGTCGGCACGTCGAAGCCGGCGCCGGGGGCGGCGACGTCGTTGACGACGACCGCGTCGAGCCGCTTGGCGCGCAGCTTGCGCCGCCCGTAGTCGACGGCGCGCTCGCCGGTCTCGGCCGCGAAGCCGACGAGCGTCTGGCCGGGGCGGCGGCGGGCGGCGAGGCCGGCGAGCACGTCGGGGGTGCGCTCGAGGACCATCTCGAGGCGGTCGCCGACCTCGTCCTTCTTCAGCTTGTGGCCGGCCGCGGCGGCGGGCCGGAAGTCGGCGACGGCGGCGGCCATGAGGAGGACGTCGCAGTCGTCGAAGCGGGCCTCGCAGGCGGCCTGCAGCTCGGCGGCGGTCTCGACGTCGACGACCTCGACGCGCGGGTTGCGCGGGAGCGCGACGTTCGCGGCGACGACCGTGACCTGCGCGCCGCGGGCGGCGGCCTCGTCGGCGAGCGCGAAGCCCATCCGGCCCGACGAGCGGTTGCCGACGAAGCGGACCGCGTCGATCGGCTCGCGGGTGCCGCCGGCGGAGACGAGGACGCGCAGGCCGTCCATCGGGCCGCCGGTGGCGGCGGGCAGGACGGCCTCGACGGCGGCCAGCAGCTCGGGCGGCTCGGGCAGGCGGCCGGTGCCGGCCTCGCCCTTGGAGGCCAGGCGGCCGGTCCCCGGCTCGAGGACGGTGACGCCCCGGGCGCGCAGCGTCTCGACGTTGGCGACGGTCGCCGGGTTGGCCCACATCGCGTCGTTCATCGCGGGGGCGACGACGAGCGGGCAGCGGGCGGCGAGCGCCGCGCTCGTCAGGAGGTTGTCGGCCAGGCCGTGGGCGAGCTTGGCGATCGTGTTGGCCGACGCGGGGGCGACGAGGAACGCGTCGGCGTTGCGCACGAGCTCCAGGTGCGAGAGCGGGTCGTGCTCGGGCGGCGCCTGGTCGGGGAAGGCGCCGCGGGCCGGGTCGCGCTCGAACTCGTCGACGAGGACCGGCGCGCCGGTGAGCGCGGCGAAGGAGGCGGCGCCGACGAACCGCTGGGCGGTCGGCGTCTGGATGACCCGGACCGCGTGCCCCGCGGCGGTGGCCAGCCGCACGAGCTCGAGCGCCTTGTAGGCGGCGATCCCTCCGCTGACGCCCAGGAGGATCCGGGCCACCGCGTGCTTCCTCCCCCGCGCGAGTCCGGCCGGGCCGGCCGGTTACCGGTAGTGGTACTTGATCTTGCCCGAGGCGACCTCCTCGAGCGCGATCGTCAGGTAGTTCTTCGACGCCGTGTCCACCATCGGCGGCGGGAACTCGTCGAACGTGCCCTCGCCGAGGTTGTGGTAGTACGAGTTGATCTGGCGCGCGCGCTTGGCGGCCACGATCACGGAGGCGTAGTTGCTGTCGACGTGCTCCAGGAGGCGGTCGATGCGCGGGGAGATCATGCGGTTGAGGGTACCGACTCGCCCAGGTGGCCCCGGACGATCGCCACGAGCCGCTCGACGGCCTCCTCGAGCCGGTCGTTGACGACGACGTACGGGAACTCCTCGCGCGCGGCGAGCTCGTCGAGGGCGACGACCAGGCGCCGCTCGATCTCCTCCGGGCTGTCGGTCCCGCGGCCGACGAGCCGCAGGCGCAGCGTCTCCGGGGACGGCGGCGCGATGAAGATCTGCACGGCGTCGGGCACGGTCTCGCGGACCTGGCGCGCGCCCTGCACCTCGATCTCCAGGACGACCGGGCGGCCGGCCTTCACGCGGTCCTCGAGCTCGGTGCGCAGGGTGCCGTAGCGGCGCCCCGAGTACTCGGCCCACTCGACGAACGCGCCCTCGCCGACGAGGCGCGCGAACTCCTCCTCGGAGAGGAAGTGGTAGTCGACGCCCTGGGTCTCGCCCGGTCGGGGGCGACGGGTCGTGGCGCTGACGGACAGCTCCAGCTGCGGCACGCGCTGCAGGAGCGCTCGGATCAGCGTCCCCTTCCCGACCCCCGACGGGCCCGTGATGACGAAGACGGCGCTCAGCGGCGCAGCATCCCGACGAGCTCGGTGCGCTGACGCTCCGAGAGCCCGCCGATCGTCTTCGACGGCGAGATTCGGCACTGCTGAAGGACCTTGTTGACCTTCACGCGGCCATACTTCGGGACGGCAAGGAGCATGTCGAAGACCTTGGCCGTCTCGACCCATTCGGGCGGCTCGAGCAGCAGCTGATGGATCGACGCGCGTCCTGCACGCAGATCGCGCTTCAGCTGGGCCCTCCGACTCCGGATCTCGTTGGCCCGCTGCAGGGCCTCCATCCGCTGGACGAGGGAGCGCTCAGGAGCCGCCGAGGTCTTGGAGGCGGTGTTCGAGGGGGACGGCGGCATGGGCGGCGAGTCTACATAGGAGTCGCGGCCGATCAAGGCGCGACAGCCAAATCTGCCTGCACCTCAACTTCAGGTCGAGGATTGTGGAGGCAGGTTTACCCCCGATTTCCCGATTTGCAGGCATTTTCCCAGCAGACCTGACACACTCCCGCCCCTGATGGCCTACTGCCGCCTCCTCCGCCCGCTCCTCTTCCTGCTGCCAGCCGAGACCGCCCACCGACTCGGCGCGGTCGCGCTGGCGATCGTGGCGGCGGTCCGTCCGCTGCGGGCGCTCGTGGCCCGCCGCCACGTCCCCCGCGACCCGGCGCTGCGGACCCGCGCGCTCGGGGCCGAGCTGCCGAGCCCGATCGGCCTCGCCGCCGGCTTCGACAAGGACGCCCGGGTCTTCGACGCGGCGCTCGCGCTCGGGTTCGGGTTCGTCGAGGTCGGGACCGTCACCGCCCTCCCCCAGCCCGGCAACGACC
>JADGIB010000166.1 GCA_019683665.1 Solirubrobacteraceae bacterium | reverse complement strand
TATCGTCGGCTGCGTCTTATGTGTATAAGAGACAGTCCTTGGACCGTGCGCCCCAGCCCGCCCGGCCGCGCGGTCGGAGCCGCGGCCACGGCTACGCTCTCGGCGTGCCGCCCGCCCCGCCCGCGGTCGCCGTCGACGGCGTCTCGAAGACCTTCCGCCTGCCCCACGAGCGCGTGCACACGCTCAAGGAGCGGGTCCTGCACCCGTTCCGGCGCATGGGCCACGAGGCGTTCCCGGCCCTGCGCGACGTCAGCTTCGCCGTCGACCACGGCGAGTTCTTCGGGATCGTCGGGCGCAACGGCAGCGGCAAGTCGACGCTCCTGAAGCTCCTGGCCGGCATCTACGCCGCCGACAAGGGCCGCATCTACGTCAACGGCCGCATGTCGACGTTCATCGAGCTCGGGGTCGGCTTCAACAACGACCTGCCGGCGCGCGACAACGTCATGATCAACGCGACGATGCTCGGCCTCAGCCCGCGCGAGGCGCGCCGGCGCTACGACGCCGTCATCGACTTCGCCGAGCTGCGCGAGTTCGAGGACCTCAAGCTGAAGAACTACTCGTCGGGCATGGAGGTCCGCCTCGCCTTCAGCGTCATGATGCAGGTCGACGCCGACGTGCTCCTCATCGACGAGGTCCTCGCCGTCGGCGACGCCTCGTTCCAGCAGAAGTGCTTCGACGAGTTCGCGCGCATCCGCCGCGCCGGCAAGACCGTCCTGCTCGTCACCCACGACATGGCGAACGTCCAGCGCTTCTGCGACCGGGCGATGCTGCTCGAGCGCGGGCAGGTCGTCGAGGTCGGCGACCCCGACCGCGTCGCCGCCCGCTACCTGGAGCTGAACTTCAACCAGGGCGACGTCGAGGCCACCCGCGAGGAGGCCGACGCCGGCCGCTACGGCGACGGGCGGGCCGAGATCGTCGAGGCGTGGTTCGAGGACGAGGCCGGCGAGCGGGTGCAGACGATCCCCGGCGGCGCCCGCCTCGCCTTCTGCTTCCGCGCCCGCTTCCGCGAGCCGGTCGAGGACCCGCTCTTCGGCGTCGTCCTCGCCGACGACCGCGGCACCCCGGTCTTCGAGGCGTCGAACCTCATGCTCGAGCCGTCGGGCGCGTTCGCGGCCGGGGAGGAGGCGACGGTGCGGATCGCCTTCGACTGCGTCCTGTCGTCGGGCCGCTACGAGGCGACGCCGGCGATCGCCCGCGGCGGCAGCGGCGTCGCCTGGATCGACCGGCGCGAGCGGTTCGCCTCGGTCGTCGTCACCGCCGCCCGCTCGACCGACGCCGTCCTCGACGTCCCGTTCTCGCTGGAGGTGCGCTCGCGTGAGCGCCGTTGAGCCGTCGCTGGGCCGCCAGATCAAGGGGCCGTCGGCGGTCGGCACCGACCCGCGCCGCTTCTGGCACCTGACCCGCGCGCTCGCGGTCACCGAGTTCAAGCTGCGCTTCTTCGGCTCGGTGCTCGGCTACGCCTGGCAGGTCATGCGGCCGCTGATGCTGTTCGGCGTCCTCTACGTCCTGTTCACCCAGGTCGTGAAGATCGGCGGCGACGTCCCGATGTACGGGGTGGCGCTCCTGCTCGGCCTCGTGCTCTACACGTTCCTGTCGGAGGCCAGCGGCTCGGCCGTCACCTCGATCGTCGACCGCGAGAACCTCGTGCGCAAGATCGAGTTCCCGCGCCTGGCCGTCCCGCTCAGCGTCGTCCTGACCGCGCTGTTCAACCTCGGGCTGAACCTCGGCGTCGTGGCGGTCTTCCTGCTCGCGTCGGGCGGGTCGGTGCGCTGGTCGTGGCTGGAGCTGATCCCGCTCGTCGGGCTGCTCGCCGTGCTCGCCAGCGGCCTGGCGATGCTCCTCAGCGCCCTCTACGTCCGCGCCCGCGACCTCAAGCCGATCTGGGACGTCGTCCTGCAGATCCTCTTCTACGGCTCGCCGATCTTCTACGCGATCGAGACCGTCCAGGAGTCGGCGCCCGACTGGGTGGCGAAGGCGCTCATGCTCAACCCGTTCGCGGCGATCCTCCAGCAGGCCCGCCACGCGGTCGTCAGCCCCGAGTACGAGACGGCGGCGTCGGCGATCGGCGGGACGTGGCGGCTGCTCGCCCCGCTGGCCGTGATCGCGGTCGTGGCCGCCGTCGGCTACCTCGTGTTCCGCCGGGCGGCGCCCCGCCTCGCGGAGGACCTGTGAACGCCGCCCGCCGCGCCCGCGCCGCCCTCGGCCGCGCGTACGCGCGCGCCTGGCGCCGCGCCGCGCCGCGCTCGGCCCGGACCGTGCCGGCCCTCCCGGCCGAGCCGCTCTCGCGCCGCTTCGGCCAGGACCGCGGCCGCCCGATCGACCGCGTCTACATCGAGCGCTTCCTCCAGGAGCACGCCGCCGACCTGCGCGGCCGCGGCGTCGAGATCTACGAGCCGACCTACCTGGAGCGCTTCGGCCGCTGCGACCGCATCGACGTCCTCGACCTCGACCTCGCCAACCCGCGCGCGACGATCCACGGCGACTTCGACGCGCTCCCGCCCGCGGCGTTCGACTGCTTCGTCTGCACCCAGACGCTGTCGGCCGTCGGCGACCCGCTGCGCCGGCTGCGCGAGGCGCACGCCGCGCTGAAGCCCGGCGGGGTCCTGCTCGCCACCGTCCCGAACATCACGCCCGACGTCCCCGGCGAGGCGTTCCCCGACCACCTGCGCTACACCGCCCACGGGCTGCGCAGCCTCGCCGCCCAGGTCTTCCCCGAGCCCGAGGTGCGCGCCCACGGCAACGTCCGCACCGCCGCCGCGTTCCTCTACGGGATGGCCGAGCACGAGCTCGACCCGGCCGACTTCGCGCGCGACGACCCGGCCTTCGAGCTCGTCGTCACGCTGCGCGCGGTGCGCCCGGAGCGCTAGCCTCCGCCGCCGATGCAACGCCTCGAGACCCGCCTGCCCGGGCTGATCCTCCTGCAGCCGACCGTCCACGGCGACGACCGTGGCTTCTTCGTCGAGACGTTCCGCGAGAGCGTGTTCGCGCAGGTCGGGATCGAGACGACCTTCGTCCAGCACAACCACTCGCGCTCGTCGAAGGGCGTCCTGCGCGGGATGCACTACCAGCTCGGCCTGGCCAAGCACGTGCGCTGCGCCCGCGGCCGGATCCTCGACGTCGTGGTCGACATCCGCCGCGGCTCCCCGTCGTTCGGCGAGTGGGAGGCGTTCACGCTCGACGACGAGCGCCACCAGCAGCTCTTCGTCCCGGCCGGGTTCGCGCACGGGTTCGTCGTCCTGTCCGACGTCGCCGACGTCGTCTACCTCCAGGACGACTACTACGACCCCGAGAAGGACCACGGCATCGCCTGGAACGATCCCGACGTCGGCATCCGCTGGCCGGAGGGGATCGACTTCCTCCTCTCCGAGCGCGACCGCAACCAGCCGCGCCTGGCCGACGTGCCGCGCGAGCAGCTCCCCGAGTAGCCCGCGCCCGGACCGCGCCCGGCCGGCCCTATCCTGGGCCGCGGTGCGCGCCCGCCTCCCCGACATCCAGCCGCGAACGTACGCGTGGATCGCGACGATCGCGCTGGCGACCCTCGTCATCATCGTCCTCACCGGGGCGGCCGTCCGCGTCACCGGGTCCGGCCTCGGCTGCCCGAGCTGGCCCGACTGCAACGGCTCGTTCATCCAGACCGAGCTCGACACCCACGGGGCGATCGAGTACGGCAACCGGCTCTTCACCGGCGTCGTCAGCGTCGCGACGATCGCCGCCGCGCTGTGCGCGTTCCTGCGCGTCCCGTACCGGCGCGACCTCGTCCTCATCGGCCTGCTGCTGCCGCTCGGCGTCGTCGCCCAGGCCGTCCTCGGCGGCCTGACCGTCCTGTTCGAGCTGCAGCCCGGGTTCGTCATGGGCCACTTCCTGCTGTCGCAGCTCTGCATCGCCGCCGCGGCCGCGCTCGCCTGGCGCGCCTGGCACGAGCCCGGCGACCGCCCGCGCGTCGCCGACCGCTGGTGCGTGCTGCCGGTCCGCGCCCTGCTCGGCTACGGCGGGCTCGTCCTCTTCGCCGGGACGATGGCGACCGGCGCCGGCCCGCACGCGGGCGCGTCGGGCACCGGCGAGCTCGTCGACCGCATCGCGTTCTGGGGCGGGCACACGATGACCCGCCTGATCGAGTGGCACGGGCGGATGGGCACGGCGCTCCTCATCGGCGCCGTCATCGTCTGGGCCATCGTGCGCCGCCGCGGCGCGAACCCCGAGGTGCGACGGGCGATGACCGTCGTCATCGGGCTGATCCTCGTCCAGGGCGCGGTCGGCCTGTGGCAGTACGAGGTCGGCCTGCCCGCCGAGCTCGTCTGGATCCACGTCGGCGTCGCCACGTTCACCTGGCTGGCGCTGCTGTGGGCGACCGCCGCGGCGGGGACGCTCGCCCCGGCCACGGCCGCCGCCGTCCGCCCGGCTCAGCGCGCGGCGATGGACGACCGCGTCCGGGCGTAGGCCGACGAGCGCCGCGGGCGCCCGAGCAGGAGCCGGCGCCACGAGCCGCGCCGGCGGCTCCACGTGCGCTCACGGCGGCGCATCGACGACGCGTAGATGAAGGCGGGACGCTGCTCCATCTGCACCCGCCAGCCGACCACGCCGGCCCCGCCGCCGTCAAGGGGCCCCGGGCCGAAGACCCCGCAACCTCCGCCTACTTCCTCGCGCGCAGGACGAGCAGGGCGATGTCGTCGCGCTGGGCCTCCTGGTCCTGGAAGCCGACGAGCGCCTCGACGAGCGCCGACGCGACCTCCGCCGCCGGCCGCCCCGCCGTCCGCGCGACGACCTCGCGCAGCCGCCGGCCGCCGAAGCGCTCGTCCGGGCCGCGGATGTCGGTGACCCCGTCGGTGTAGAGGAGGACGTCGTCGCCGGGCGCCAGGCGCAGCGTCACGTCGCTCCAGCGGCCGTCGGGGAAGGCGCCCAGCAGCGTGCCCGGCTCGCCGAGCTCGTCGACGGTCCCGTCCGGGCGGCTGCGCAGCGGCAGCGGATGGCCCGCGCAGGAGAGCGTCATCGTCACGCCGCGGCCCGGGTGCGGCTCGATCCGGGCGCACAGCGCCGTGCACAGGCGGCGGCGGTCGTCGTCGTGGACGAGCGCGTGGTTCAGGCGCCCGAGGATCCGGCTCGGCGCGCGCTCGTAGAACGCGGCGGTGCGGATCGTGTAGCGGGCCAGGGCCGTGATCGCCGCCGCCCCCGGCCCCTTGCCGGTCACGTCGCCCATGACGACCATCCACGCCGGCGGGGTGCCGGGCACCTCGAAGACGTCGTAGAAGTCGCCGCCGACGGTCTCGCCCCCGGCCGCGGCCCGGAAGCGGGCGGCCAGCTCGACGCCGGGCACGTCCGGCAGCGACGGCGGCAGCAGCGCCGCCTGCAGCGTCGTCGCGATCCCGGCCAGCTCGCGGTGGATCCGCGCGTGCTCCACGGCGATCCCGGCGCGGCGGCCGAGCTCCTCGGCGAGCAGGAGGTCGTCGGTCGTCAGCCGCCGCTGCGACTCGATCGTCCCCATCGTGATCGTCCCGATCGGCCGCCCGCCGGCGCCCGTCATCGGCACGACGAGGACCGAGCGGGCGCCGACCGCGCGCAGCGCCTCGAGCTGGCCCGGGTCGGCGGCGGCGGCGCGCAGCAGCTCGTCGGTGATCTCCGGGTAGAGCTCCGACACGCCGGTGCGCAGGACCTGCGGCGGCCCGACCGGCACCCCCGCGTCGCCGCTGCGCTCGCGGATGACGAGCGTCGCGTCGCGCGTGCGCTCCGGCGAGCGGTCCGCGGTGGCGACCCGGCGCAGCACCCCGCGCTCGTCGGGGAGGTCGACCGCGCACCAGTCGGCCAGGTCCGGGACCGCCGCCCGCGCCACCTCGTGCAGCGTCCGCTGCGGGTCCAGCGACGCGGTCAGCAGCTTGCTCGCCTCGGCCAGGAACGTCTGCGCCAGCTCCCGGCGGCGCTGCTCGGTGATGTCCTCGATGACGTTCACGGCCAGCCGCGGGCGCCCGTCGGGGCCGGGGACCGCCATCGCCTTGTTGCGCCGCCACAGGCGCCGGCCGGTCGTCGGGTCGACGACCTGGACGACCCGCTGCGGGGTCGGCTCGCCGGCCAGCGCCCGCGGCCCCGGCATGTCGTCGTAGCCGAGCGGCTCGCCGTCCTCGTCGAGGACCTGCCAGGCGGCCATGATGTCGCGCGGGTGGCGGGCGAGCATCGCCTCGACGCTGTCGAGGCCGCTGATCCGGGCCGCCTCCTCGTTGGCGTACAGCAGCCGCCCGTCCGCGCCCTGCACGGTGATCGCGTCGCTGAGCGCGCCGATCACCGCCTGCAGGTCGGAGGAGATCGCGCCCAGCTCGCGGCCAAGGCGGGCGTGGTCGATGGCCAGGCCCGCCCGGCGCGCGACCGCCGCCGCGACCTCGAGGTCGTCGGGCTCGTAGCGGCGCCCGCCGGTGAGCCGCACGAGCGCGAGCGTGCCGATCGTGCGCCCGCGCGCCGACAGCGGCACGACCACGAGCGACGCGTACCCGGCCCGGCGCATGAGCTCGAGGTGGTCGTCGTCGGTGGCCCAGCGCTCGAGCTGGCCGTCGCCGGTCACGTGCTCCAGCAGCGGCTCGCCGGTGCGGATGACCACGGCGACCGGGTGGTCGCCGCCGGGCGGGACCGGGTGGCGGCGGCGCGACGCGCGCAGGGCCTGCGCGACGCGGTGGTCGCGGGCGGCGACGCCGCCGAGGACGATGCGCCCGTCGGGCGTCGTCAGGTCGACGACGCCGAGGTCGGCCAGCAGCGGCACCGGCAGCGCGGCGACCGCCTCGAGGTGGTCCATCGGGTCGGCGCCGCCCTCGAACAGCGCGCTCGCGCGGGCGAGCAGGTCGGCGCGCGCGAGCGCCCGCTCGGCGTCCTCGCGCGCGTGGCGGTGGCGCTCGCGCGAGCCGGCGACCGCGGCCGCCAGCCCGGCCCCGACGGCGACCGTCGTGATCGCGACGAGGTGGTTGGCCGTCGACACCTCCTCGGCGACGAGCCCGAGGACGACCGCCCCGAGGACCGACAGGATCCCGATCGCGGTCGTGCCGTGCGCCCCGGCGGTCGCGGCGGCGACGAGCGGCCCGACGACGAGGAGCGGGACGAGCGCCGTCGTCCCGCCGATCGCGATGTCGAGCACGACGAGCGCCAGGGTGACCGCCAGCGCCGGCGCGAGGGTGCGCACGCTCCGGAGCATCCGGGCGCGACTCTACCCGGGCGCGGCCGTCGCGCCGGGTGGGTTCCTGCGACCGCGGTCGCCGGGTTCCGGCCGCGCGGCGGCGCGGACCCGGCGACCGCCGGCCGGGGCGGGTCAGCCGGGCTTGACGGCCTGGATCGAGACGCTCACGACGCCGTAGACGGCGACGGCCTCCAGCGCCCGCTGCGAGACGAACCGGTAGTGCGGGTTCAGGCGGACGGCCTCGACGACGAGCCCCGCGTCGCGGATGCCCTCGACGTAGCGCTCGAGCGGCACCGCGCCCGCGATGCACGCCGCCCACAGCTGCGTGTTCGCGCGGGTGCGCGGGCGCAGCTCGCGGGCGCTGACGATGTCGGCGATCGCCAGCCGCCCGCCCGGGCGCAGCGCCTCGGCGGCGGCCGCGAACGCGCGCGCCTTGTCGGGCACGAGGTTCAGGACGCCGTTGGAGATCACCGCGTCGAAGCTCTCGGGCTCGACCGGCGGCTCCTCGACGTAGCCGTGCAGGAAGCAGACGTGGTGCAGGCCGGCGAGGTCGCGGGCCGTGCGCGCCTTGCCGAGCTGCTCCTCGGTCATGTCGACGCCGACGACCGCGCCGGCCGGGCCGACGAGGTGCGCGGCCACGAACGCGTCGGTGCCGGCGCCGCTGCCGAGGTCGAGCACGCGGTCGCCCGGCGCCAGGCGGGCGAGGTCGAGCATGTGCCCGACGCCGGC
>JADGIB010000165.1 GCA_019683665.1 Solirubrobacteraceae bacterium | reverse complement strand
AGCCGCGCCTGGGCCGGGGCGATCCCCGACGGCGAGGGCGATCGACCGGGACAGGCGGGTGGGCAGTGGGCGGGCAATGTTCCCACCTGGTTCGCAAGCCGCGCGGCTGGCGCTCACCGGGGAGACCCCGGATCTGGCTTGGGAATCGAGAGAGCCCTCTGCCGGACTCGAACCGGCGACCCCTTCCTTACCATGGAAGTGCTCTACCGACTGAGCTAAGAGGGCGCGGGACGTCACTCTAGCGCGCCCCGGGATCGGGGCGCCCGGACGACCCCGCCGCCGCCGTCCGGAGCGCCGTTGTCGGGATGCGGCCGGTATGCGGCCGCGAGGCGACAACCGTCGGGCCGACCCGCCTACGCGCCCGCTCCCACGCGCGCCCGTTCGCGCGCGATGACCGTCGTGACCGGCAGGCCGAGGCCGCCGATCTTCGCCGGGAGGTCGAGGTGCAGCCAGCGGGAGATGCGCTGCGGGAGCGTCGAGACGATGACCTCGTCGAAGCCGTGGAGGTTGACGGCGTCCATGACCGCCGTCAGCGGCGACGCGTCGCCGATCAGGCCCTCGACGCGGCCGCCGGCGGCCTCCTCGAGCAGCGGGAGGGCGAGCTCGAGGACGTCCCGGGCCTCGGAGCGGCCGGCGTCCTCGGGGTCGACGACCCGGTGCAGGCCGTGGGCGGCGGCCGGGACGAGCAGCGTGAAGCGGCAGTCGCCGCGCGCCGCCCGCTCGCGGACGGCGTCCAGCAGCGCCGGCGTGGCCGCGGTCCTGTGCGCCACGATCAGGACCCGGGTGGGCGTGGAGGGCTCCATGGGCCTCCTCCTTTCGGATCGGTGCCGCGATCGTCGCACGCCCCGCCGGCGCGCGCCAGGGTCCCGGGCGCCCGCGCGCGCCCGGCCGCGGCCCGCCCGGGCCGCGGCCCTCCCGTCCCGCGCGCCCGGGCCGCGGCGCTCACCCGCCGACGCGGATGAGCTTCCTGTTGACGAACTCCTCGATGCCGAGCGTCCCGAGCTCGCGCCCGAAGCCCGACGCCTTCACCCCGCCGAACGGCAGCTCGACCCCCTCGGCGTGGACGACGTTCACGAACACCATCCCGACGTCGAGCGCGTCGGCGACCCGCTGCGCCTGCTGCGGATCATCGGTGAACACGTACGAGCCGAGGCCGTACGGGGTGTCGTTGGCGAGCGCGATCGCCTCCTCCTCGGAGCCGGCGCGGTAGACCTGCGCGACCGGCCCGAACAGCTCCTCGCCGTAGACCGGGTTGCCGGGCTCGATGTCGGCGAGCACCGCGCCGCGGAAGAACGCGCCGTCGCGCCGCCCGTCGCCGGCGACGAGCCGCGCCCCGTGCGCGACCGCCTCGGCGACCTGCTGCTCGAGGCGCTCCGCCGCCGCCGTCGACGACAGCGGCCCCATCGCGCAGGCGGGCGAGCTCGGGTCGCCGGGCTCGACGGCGGCCAGCGCCGCGCTGAGCTTCTCGACGAACGCGTCGTAGTGGCGGTCGAGGACGATGAACCGCTTCGCCGCGTTGCAGGCCTGGCCCGCGTTCGACAGGCGCGCCTTCGCCGCCGCCGCGGCGACCGCGTCGAGGTCCTCGACGTCGAGCACGAGGAACGGGTCCGAGCCGCCGAGCTCGAGCACGACCTTCTTCAGGTGGCGCCCGGCGAGCTCGGCCACCGCCGCGCCCGCCCGGCCCGAGCCGGTCAGCGACACGCCCCGCACGCGCGGGTCGGCGATCACCCGCGCGACCTGCTCGTTCGTCGCGTAGACGTTCACGTAGGCGTCGCGCGGCACGCCCGCCTCGTGGAAGATCGCCTCCATCGCCGCCGACGACTCCGGGCACTGCGGCGCGTGCTTGAGGAGGATGGTGTTCCCGACGAGGAGGTTCGGGCCGGCGAAGCGCGCCACCTGGTAGTAGGGGTAGTTCCAGGGCATGATCCCGAGCAGCAGGCCGAGCGAGCAGCGGCGGATGACCGCCGACCCCTCGCCCTCCAGCAGCTCGATCGGCTCGTCGGCGAGCAGCTCGGCGGCGCGGTCGGCGTAGAAGCGGTAGATCGCGGCCGAGAAGGCGACCTCGCCCTCCGCCTGGCGGACCGGCTTGCCCATCTCGCGGACGATGATCCGCGCGAGCTCGCCGCGCCGCTCCTCGTGGAGGTCGGCGACGCGGCCGATCGCGGCCGCGCGCGCCTCCAGGCTCGTCCGCCGCCCCCACGCGTCGTGGGCGGCGTGGGCGCGGGCGATCGCGTCGCGCAGCGCCTCGTCGTCGATCGTCGGGTACGTCGAGACGGTCTCGCCGGTGGCCGGGTCGACCACCGCGTACCGGATGTCGCTCATGCGCCCTCCACCAGCGTCCACAGCGCGTCGTCGCCCAGCGGCCGGCGGCGCACGCGGCCCTCGGCGACGGCGTCGATCAGCTCTCCCTCCGCGGCCACGAGGTCGCGGACCTGCAGGTCGGGCGTCATGATCGCCGCGACCTCGGCGGTCGTCAGCCCGCCCGGGAACGCGGCCAGCGCCTCGACCGCCGACGCGGCCGGCCCGCGGCGCGTCAGCGTCCGGTCGAGGTTGGCGATGCACACGTCGTAGGCCTCCAGCGACTGGAAGCCACCCGCCTCGAGCGTCCGCCCGTCCTCGGCCCGGAAGATGAGCGACGGCGCCGTGTAGCGGACCGGCCCGTCGCTCGTCGCGTGCTTGCCCTGGAACTCGGTGGCCCCGCCGGCCGCGGTGCGCGCCTCGGCGCGGTCGGCCTCGTAGGCGGCGGTCACGTCGTCGCGGTCGAGCGCGGCGACGACCGCGTCCGCGTCGAGGCCCGGGACGGTCGCCAGCGCCTCCCGCAGCGACGCGTCCTCGTCCAGGACGAGCGGCGTCGTGAACTGGGCGAACTGGAGCGCCCGGAACGCCTCGCGCTCCAGCTCGGGAGCGAGCAGGCGCGTCGCGACGACGGCGCGGCACATCCGGGCGGTCGCCGCGACCGCCGGTTTGACCTCGTGCGAGAAGGGCATCCCGAAGCGGGAGAAGCTGCGCTGGCTGCGCGCGCTGCGCTGCGGCGTGAAGCCCCGGCGCGCGTACTGCTCGCGCTCCTCGGTCAGCCCGATGAGCACGAGGCGCCAGCGCAGGCCGTCGCCGTAGCGCCAGCGCAGCACGGCGAGATCGGGGCTGGCAGAGTACGCCCACGGACACCCGGGGTCGCTGTATTCGGTGACGTCGATGACCACCGCTCGATGTTTGCAGATGCAACAAGTGGACGGACGCCGGGACGTGTCGAATACTGAGGCGACCAACCCCCGAACGGACTTCACGCATCATGGGCACTGATCCATCGCTCGCCTACCAGGGCCACGTGGCCCGCCAGACGACCGACGCACGCGCGGTCTTCGGCCAGACGATGGGCCTCGTCGCCTTCACCGTCGGCTTCTTCGCGCTCGGCGCCTGGATCGGGCGCGACATCGAGGGCCTCGCCGGCATCTTCATCCTGCTCGGCGCGTTCATCCCGCTGCTGGGGCTGAACGTCGCCGTCCGCCGCGGCTCCCAGCAGCTGGCGATCGGCCTGCTCTTCACGTTCGGGCTCATGTTCGGCCTCGCGCTCGGGCCGGTCCTCAGCGAGTACGCGTCGGCCAACCCGGCCGCGCTGTGGCAGGCCGGCGGCGCGACCGCGCTGTTCATCGCCGGCTTCGGCGCCTACGGCTACGCGACGAGCCGCGACCTGTCGAGCTGGAGCCGCTTCCTGTTCTTCGGGCTGCTCGGCCTGATCGCCGTCGGGATCGTCTTCATCTTCGTCTCCATCCCGGGCGAGAACATCATCTGGGCCGTCCTCGGCCTCGGCCTGTTCGCGCTGCTGACGATCTTCGACTTCAACCGCCTGCGCCGGGCGGGCATGGAGGTCGCGCCGCTCATCGCCGCGTCGATCTTCCTCGACGTCGTCAACGTGTTCCTGTTCTTCCTGCAGCTCTTCGGAGGCGGCCGAGACTGACCGGCGCCGCGCACCGCCTCGAGTTCGACCGCCTCTCCAAGCGGTACGGCGACGTCGTCGCCCTCGCGGACCTGACGTTCGACGTCGGAGCCGGCGAGCTGTTCGGGTTCGTCGGCTCCAACGGCGCCGGCAAGACGACCGCGATGCGGATCGCGCTCGGCGTCGTCGAGGCCGACGCCGGCGAGGTCCGCTGGGACGGCCGGCCCGTCGACCTGGAGGCCCGGCGGCGGATCGGCTACATGCCGGAGGAGCGCGGCCTGTACCCGCGCATGACCGTCGCCGACCAGCTCACGTACCTGGCGCGCCTGCACGGGCTCGACGCCGCGCGGGCGCGCCGGTCGGTCGACACGTGGATCGAGCGCCTCGGCCTCGGGGAGCGCCGCGACGAGGAGGTGCTCAAGCTCAGCCTCGGCAACCAGCAGCGCGTCCAGCTCGCGGCCGCGCTCGTCCACGACCCGGACGTCCTCGTCCTCGACGAGCCGTTCTCCGGCCTGGACCCGGTCGCCGTCGACGTGATGAGCGACGTCCTGCGCGAGAAGTGCGCCGAGGGCGTGCCGGTCGTCTTCTCCAGCCACCAGCTCGACCTCGTCGAGCGGCTCTGCGACCGCGTCGGGATCATCCGCGCCGGGCGGATGGTCGCGGTCGGGACCGTCGAGGAGCTGCGCGCGCACGCCGCGCCCCGCATCGAGATCCACGCGCCGGCCGCGCCGCCCGGGTGGGCGGAGGCGCTGCCGGGCGTCGCCGTGCTCGAGCGCCGCGACGGCCGCACGCTCGTCGAGCTGCGCGACGGCGCCGACGACCAGCGCCTGCTGGAGGCCGCGCTCGCGACCGGGCCCGTCCACGAGTTCGCCCGCCGCCCGCCGTCGCTGGCCGAGCTGTTCCGCCACGCCGTCAGCGAGGAGGGGGCCGCGTGAGCGCCTGGGAGACGATCCGGCTCGTCGCCGCCCGCGAGGTCCGGGTGCGGGCCGCGTCGCGCGCGACGCGGATCGGCACGCTCGTGCTCGTCCTGGCGATCGTCGCGCTCGTCGTCGTCATCGCGCTCGTGTCCGGGAGCGGGTCGGCGGCGAAGGTCGCGTTCACGCCGCCGACGGGCGCGCTCGCCCAGCCGCTGGCCGTGTCGGCCGGCCTCCTCGGGCAGGAGGTCGAGACGTCGACCGCCGCCGACGAGGCGGCCGGGGAGCGGCAGGTGCGCGACGGCGCGGTCGACGCGCTCGTGGCCGGGACCGCGCAGGAGCCGCGGATCGTCGTCGACGAGGAGCTCGGCGACACGCTGCGCGCCGCGCTGCTCGCCGTCGCGCGCCAGCAGGCGCTCGACCGGGCCGTCCAGGCGCTCGGCGGCGACCCGGCCGCCGTGAACCGCGACGTCGACGCCGTCCGCCTCGAGGTCGTCGCGCTCGACCCGCACGACCCCGAGCACGACGAGCGGCTCGTCGTCGGCACGATCGTCGGGGTCCTCATCTACGTCGCGCTGCTCACGTACGGGCCGATCGTGGCCCAGGGCGTCGTCGAGGAGAAGACGAGCCGCGTCGTCGAGCTGCTGCTGTCGACGATCCGGGCCTGGCAGCTCATGGCCGGCAAGGTCCTCGGCATCGGGCTCGTCGGGCTCGTCCAGTTCGTCCTGCTCATCGCCGCGGGGGTGATCGCCGGGGTCGCGACCGGCGTCCTCACGCTGCCCGCGTCGGTCGCCGCCGGGACGATCGCGTGGGCGGTCGCCTGGTACCTGCTCGGCTACGCCGTGTACGCGCTGCTGTTCGCCGCCGCGGGCGCGCTCGTGTCCCGCCAGGAGGACGTCAGCAGCGCGACGCTGCCGCTGATCATGGTCATCATCGTCCCGTACGTGATCGGGATCTCCGTGCTGCCGGGCGACCCCGGCAACCGGCTCGTCGCGATCCTGTCGCTCGTCCCGCTGTTCGCGCCGACGCTCATGCCGATCCGCGAGGCGATGGGCGAGGCGGCCGCGTGGGAGCTCGTCCTCGCGACCGGGCTGACGCTGGCGACGATCGCGCTGCTCGTGCGCGGGGCCGGGCGGGTGTACGTGAACGCGGTGCTGCGGACCGGCGCGCGGGTGCGGCTGCGCGAGGCGCTCGGGCGGGCCTAGCGGCCCAGCGGCTAGGCTTGCGCCGATGCCGACCGGTCCCGCGCTCTTCGCCTACGACGGCTCCGACGGCGCCCGGCGCGCGCTCGAGCAGGGCGCCGAGCGCCTGGCGACCCGCGAGGCGGTCGTCGTGTGCGTGTGGGCGTCGGTGGAGCGCTCGGCCGGCCTGGGCCGCCTCGCGCTGCCCGACGAGGTGACGCGCCAGGCGGTCGCCAACCTCGACGCGGAGGCCGAGCGCGAGGCGCAGGCCGTCGCGCGGCAGGGCGCCGAGCTGCTGCGCGAGGCCGGCTGGGACGCGACCCCGCGGACCCGCTCGACGACGACGAACGCGTGGGCGGCGATCCTCGCGGTCGCCGAGGAGGCCGGGGCGAGCACGATCGTCACCGGCTCGCGCGGCCACGGCGCGCTGAAGGCGACGCTGCTGGGCAGCGTCTCGGACGGGCTGGCCCAGCACAGCCCGGTGCCGGTCCTCATCGCGCGCTGACCGCCGGCGCGCGGGCGGTCAGGCCGCCGGGCGCTCCAGGTGCTCGTCGATGAAGTCGCGCAGCCCGCGCAGCCGCTCGGGCGACAGGACGACCTGGTGCATCCACGGGTCCCGGCCGCGCAGCACCCGCCACGCGGCCCGCGCGCGGTCGCCCAGCGAGCGGTACCGCGCGTGCTGGTAGAGGTCGACGTACCACGTCTGCGGCTCCCGGCCCGCCGGCTCGAGAGCGGTGACGAGCGCGACCGTGCACGTCCCCGCGCAGTCGCAGGGGACGGCGTGCCGGGCCGCGGCCCCCGTGGTCGTCGTGTCGTGCTCTCCCATCCCTCGGCCTCGCAGCGAGTCGGCGCCCAGACGCGTGACGGCCCCGCTTGCGCGAGGCCGTCTCGAGTGGCGGGAGCAGGATTCGAACCTGCGAAGGCAGTGCCAACGGATTTACAGTCCGTCCCCTTTGACCGCTCGGGAATCCCGCCGGGGCAACGGTCTCTCAGTTTAGAAGATCCGGTTCACGATCGGCCGCGACGTTGCCGATGTACGTCCAGTGGGGCCGAGCCAGACCGAACAGCGGCGGATGACGCGCTCCCTGGGCCTGCTGGCGATCGTCGCACCGTTCTTCGCGATCGCGTGGCTGCTGCTGCCCGGGTCCGAGGCCATGCCGCTGTGGCTGGCCGGGATCGCCGTCGCCGCCGCGAGACGCTCGGGACGCTCGCGCTCACCGGCCGCTTCGACCACCTCGACCCGCGGAGCCGGGCCGTCATCCACGCGGGCGCGCCGCTGCTCGTCCTGCCGTTCCTGGCCTGGGCCGACGACCGCGCCGCGCTCGGCTTCGCGCTCCTGCTCGTCTGGTCGACCCCGTACGCGTTCTGCCTGTTCCCGCTCGGCTTCGCGATCGCGGAGGCGACCGCCGCCGGCGGCTGCTTCCTCGTCGCCCGCCTGCTGTCCCCGTCGTCCGACCCGTCGCTGGCGCTGCTCGCGCTCGAGACGGCGGTCGTCATCGCGACGATCGTCGCCGTCGGGCTGTTCGCCCGCGCGGTCCTGCGCTCGGCGCGCGAGGAGGAGCGCACCCGCATCCACCGCGAGCGCGTCCTCGCCGAGCTGGGCCGCGCCTCGCTCGACGCCCCGCAGCTGGAGACCGTCGTCGAGGCGGCGCTCGACAACGCCCGCGCCGAGCTGGGCGCGGACCTCGCCGCGTTCGCCGAGCTGGACGCCGCGGGCGACCTGCGCCTCGCCTCCACGACCGGCGTGCGGACGTGGCCGGCGGGGACCGTCGTCCCGGCCGGGCGGTCGACGCTGCTGGGCCGGGCGCTCATCGAGGACGCCGTCGTCAGCGACGACATCCTGGCCGAGGCGCGCCGCGGCCCGCCCGCCCACCCCCCCCCCGCGCGCCCGCGCGCCCC
>JADGIB010000164.1 GCA_019683665.1 Solirubrobacteraceae bacterium | reverse complement strand
CGGGGACGCCGCCCGACCGCCCGGCGGGCGGTGACGCCCCGCGCGCCCGGCGCGCGCCTCAGGCCCCGTCCGGGTACTCGTAGAACCCGCGGCCGGTCTTGCGGCCGTGGTGGCCGGCGACGACCATCCGCTTCAGCAGCGGCGGCGGCGCGTACTCGGGCCGCTTGAACTCCTCGTAGAGCGAGTCGCAGACGGCGTAGAGGACGTCGAGGCCGATGAAGTCGCAGAGGGTCAGCGGCCCCATCGGGTGCCCGGCGCCGAGGCGCATCGCCTCGTCGATGTCCTCGCGGCTGGCGAAGCCCTCCTCGTACATGCGGACGCCCGCCATGAGGTAGGGGACGAGGAGCATGTTCACGATGAAGCCGGAGCGGTCCTTCGTGCGGACGGCGTGCTTGCCGATGGCGGCCGCGAACCGCTCGGCGTGCTCGACGACCTCGGGCGCGGTGTCGAGCGCGACGACGATCTCGACGAGCTTCATGACCGGCACCGGGCTGAAGAAGTGCAGGCCGAGGACGCGCTCGGGGCGCTGCGTCCACGACGCGACCTGGGCGATCGGGATCGAGGAGGTGTTCGTGGCGAGGAACCGCGCGTCGGGCAGGCGGGCGTCGAGCTGCTGGAACACCTCGCCCTTCACCGTCGGGTCCTCGACGACGGCCTCGATCACGACGTCGGCCTCGGCCAGCGCGTCGAAGTCGGTCGTGGCGGCGATGCGGTCGCGCAGCGCCTGCGCGTCGGCCTCGCTGAGCTTGCCGCGCTCGACGGCGCGGCCGGTCGACTCGGCGATCCGCCGGGCGGAGCGGTCGAGCGGCGCCTGCTCGGGCTCGTACAGCACGACGCGCATCCCGGCGCGCGCGACCGTCTCGGCGATGCCGGAGCCCATGAAGCCCGCGCCCACGACCCCGACGACGTGATCCTCCATCTCTCGTCCTCCCGAGCGTTCCCGTTCCGTTTGACAGGACGCTACTGAAATGCGACCTTCCGACTATCTGATGTCCACCTATGCGCAGACGCCGCTGGAGGGGTGGGAGGAGGCCTACGCGGCCACGCCCGAGCGCGACGTCCCCTTCACCACGCTCTCGGGCGAGCCGGTCCGGCCGCTCTACACCGAGCGCGACCTGCCGGACCCGGAGCGGATCGGCCTGCCCGGCCGGTTCCCGTTCACGCGCGGCGTCTACCCGTCGATGTACCGCGGGCGCCTGTGGACGATGCGCCAGTTCGCCGGGTTCGGCACCGCCGAGGAGACGAACGAGCGCTTCCGCTACCTGCTCGACCACGGCCAGACCGGCCTGTCGACCGCGTTCGACATGCCGTCGCTCATGGGCCACGACTCCGACCACCCGCGGTCGCTGGGGGAGGTCGGCCGCGAGGGCGTCGCCGTCGACTCGGTCGACGACATGGAGACGCTGTTCCGCGGCATCGACCTCGGCGAGGTGACGGTGTCGATGACGATCAACGCGCCGGCGCCGATCATGCTCGCCTACTACGTCGTCGCCGCCGAGCGGGCGGGCGTCCCGGCCGACCGGCTCGGCGGGACGATCCAGGCCGACATCCTCAAGGAGTACATCGCCCAGAAGGAGTGGTGCTTCCCGATCGACCCGGCGATGCGCTTCCTCGGGGACATGATCGAGTGGTGCGCGCGCGAGATGCCGCGCTGGCACCCGGTCTCGATCTCCGGCTACCACATCCGCGAGGCCGGGGCGACCGCCGCCCAGGAGCTCGCGTTCACGCTCAAGGACGGGTTCACCTACGTCGAGCAGGCGATCGAGCGCGGCGTGCCGGTCGACGCGTTCGCGCCGCGGCTGTCGTTCTTCTTCAACGCCCAGATCGACTTCTTCGAGGAGATCGCCAAGTACCGGGCGGCGCGCCGGATCTGGGCGCGGGAGATGCGCGACACGTACGGAGCCAGGAACCCGCGCTCGTGGCTCATGCGCTTCCACACGCAGACGGCCGGGGTGTCGCTGACGGCCCAGCAGCCGCTGAACAACATCGTCCGCACGACGATCGAGGCGCTCGCCGGCGTGCTGGGCGGGACCCAGTCGCTGCACACGAACTCCTACGACGAGGCGCTCGCGCTGCCGACCGAGGAGGCGGTGCGGATCGCGCTGCGCACGCAGCAGATCATCGCCCACGAGACCGGGGTGGCGAACACGATCGACCCGCTCGGCGGCAGCTACTTCGTCGAGGCGCTCACCGACCGCCTCGAGGAGCAGGCCTACGAGTACTTCCGGCGCATCGACGAGCTCGGCGGGATGGTCGCGGCGGTCAAGCAGAGCTTCCCGCAGCGGGAGATCGCCGACGCCGCGTTCGAGCTGCAGCAGCAGATCGACTCGGGCGAGCGGATCGTCGTCGGCGTCAACGCGTTCACCGAGGGCGACGACGCCGAGCCGCCGATCCTGCGCATCGACCCGGCCCTGGAGCGCAAGCAGGTCGAGCGCGTCCGGGCCGTCCGCGCGCGCCGCGACGGCGCGGCGGTCGAGGCATCGCTCGCCGCGCTGCGCGAGGCGGCGGCCAGGCCCGACGTGAACCTCATGCCGCTGCTGGTCGACGCCGCCCGCGTCCACGCGACCGAGGGCGAGATCGTCGAGGCGCTGCAGGAGGTGTGGGGCTCCTACACGGAGACGCCGGTCTACTGAGCGGCCGCTAGAGCTGCGCGCGGACGAGCGCCGCCCCGTCGCACATCGCCCGCAGCTTCGCGAACGCGGTCGGCCGCGGCAGGTACTTCATCCCGCAGTCCGGGGCGACGACGAGGCGCTCGGCCGGCACCCACTGCAGCGCGGCGCGGATGCGCTCGGCGACGGCCTCGGGCGTCTCCACCTCCGGGTCGGCGAGGTCGAGGACGCCGAGGACGACGGTCTTGCCGGCGAGCTCGCGCAGGATCCCGAGGTCGAGCCGCGGCTGGGCCGCCTCGATCGAGATCTGGTCGGCCGCGCAGTCGGCCAGCTCCGGCAGGAACGCGTAGCCGGCCGGCTTCGCGCCCGGCACGATCGCCGCGTACCCGAAGCAGAGGTGGACGGCCGTCTCGACGGCCAGGCCCTCCAGCGCGCGGTCGATCGCCGGCACCGCGATCCGCCGCGCCGCCTCCGGGTCGTTGCGCAGCCACGGCTCGTCGAGCTGGATGACGTCGGCCCCGGCGGCCTGGAGGTCGTGCGCCTCCGCGTTCACGGCCGCGGCGAGGTCCATGACGAGCTCGTCGAGGTCGCCGTAGGCCTCGTCGGCCGCCTGCTGGGCCATCGTGAACGGCCCCGGCAGCGTGATCTTCACCCGCCGCTGCGTGTTCGCGCGCAGGAACTCGAGGTCGCGCACCTCGACCGGCGCCACCCGCCGGACCCGCCCCACGATCCGCGGCACGAGCGTCCGGCGCCCGGCCCGGTTGACGATCTCGGCCGGGTGCTCGGCGTCGACGCCCTCGAGCGCGGTCGCGAAGCGGTTCGAGTAGCTCTCGCGGCGCATCTCGCCGTCGGTGATCGTGTCGACGCCGGCGCGCTCCATGTCGCGGATCGCCAGCAGCGTCGCGTCGTCCTGGGCCTGCTCGAGGAAGGCCGGGTCGACCCGCCACACCTGCGGCATCCGCACGCGCGGCACGTGCCCGGAGGAGAGCAGATCGCGGTCGACGAGCCAGTCCGGCTGCGGGTAGCTGCCGACGACGGTGGTGGTGAGCGCGAGCGTGGACATCGCGCGGAGACCTACCCGAGGCTCGGGACGATGATCCCGCTGAGGTCGCGCTTCTCGTCGGAGGCGCGCAGCGCCTCGTTGATCTGGTCGAGCCGGTAGCGGTTCGTGATGATCGCCTCCGGGTCCAGCCGGCCGTCCTCCATCATCCGGATGAACCGCGGCAGGTCGTGGCGCATCCGCACGTTGCCGTTCTGGGCGCCGAGGATCGCCCGGGAGGTGACCGACAGCGCCGTCTGCGGGACGGTGACCTGGGCGTCGGCCCGCTCGACGCTCGTGAGGACGACGGTGCCGGCGCGCCGCGACATGAGGATCGCCTGGGTGAACGCCTCGGTGACGGTCGCCGCCTCGAGGACGTAGTCGGCGCCGCGGCCCTCGGTGAGCTTCTGCACCTGGGCGACGGGGTCGTCGGCCGACGGGTCGACGGCGTGGGTCGCGCCGAGCCGGCCGGCGTGCTCGCGCCGCCAGGCGATCGGGTCGATCGCGATGATCCGGCGCGCGCCCGCGATCCGCGCCGCCTGCACCATCCACTGGCCGAGGTGGCCGAGGCCGACGACGGCGACGCTGCTGCCCGGCTGGACCTTCGCGACGTTGAACACGCAGCCCAGCCCGGTCGTGATCCCGCAGCCGAGCATGCTCAGCCACTCGTCGGGCAGGTCGGTCTCGACCGGGAAGACCTGGTTGGCGGTGACGTTCATCAGCTCGGCGTAGCCGCCGACGTTGCCGGCCGCCGACACCGGCTCGCCGTTGTCGCGGTTGGCGACGTGCGGCCAGATCCCGCCGCGGTCGAACGTCTCCGAGCACTGGTCGGGGCGCCCCGCCGCGCAGTAGAAGCAGACCCCGCACTCCGACGTGCCCGGCACGATGACGCGGTCGCCGACCTTGATGTGGGCGACGCCGGGCCCGACCTCGACGACCTCGCCCATCGAGGCGTGGCCGAGGATCGTCGGCGGGATCTTCGCCAGCTCGCCCCGCCAGTTGACGCAGTCGGTCGAGCAGAACGGCGAGGCGCCGGTGCGGACGAGGACGCGGTTGGGGGCCGGGTCGAGGTACTCGATCTCCTCGACGACCATCGGCTCCTTGATCGCGGCCAGCAGCGCCGCCCTCTTGCGGGTCATGCGACGTTCTCTCCTCCCCGGATGCGGATTGTCGTACGGTGCTACAAACCGCGCCGCAGCGCAACGGCGATCTCGCCGCCGGGGCGGACGTCGAGGGGGAGGCCGGCGAGCGCGTCGAGCACGGCGGCCTGCGCCTCGAGGTGCGCGGGGTCGGCGCCGACGAACGGGTGCAGGACCAGGCAGCCGGGCCGCCCGGCGGCGGCGTGGCGCTCGAGCTCGGCGGTCAGGCGCGCGCGCAGGGCGCCGGCGTCCAGCGGCGCCCGCGGGTCGCCGTGGCGGGCGCGCAGGGCGGCGAAGCGGTCCATGACGTGGTAGGCGTCGACGAGCGGCCAGCGGAAGGGGAGGACCGCGACCCCGTCGCGGACGCCGGGGGCGCCGCCCGCGGGCGAGCACCAGCTCAGCCCGGCGCGCGCGAGCCGCCCGGGCGTGCCGGGGTTGAGGTCGCCGCCGGGCGGGCGGAAGCCGGCGACCCGGAGGCCGAGCGCGGCGAACGCGTCGAGGCCGCGGGCGAGGATCGCCGCCTCCGCGTCCGGGTCGAGGCCCGACCACGTCTCGTGGCGCCAGCCGTGGTGGCCGACCTCGTGCCCGCGCGCGGCGAGCTCGCGCAGCGCGTCGGGGTAGAGCCGGGCGTTGATCGCCTCGACGAAGAACGTCGCCCGCAGGCCGCGCGCGTCGAGGAGGTCGAGCAGGCGGGGGAGGACCTCGGTCACCGTCGGGTGGCGGCCGAGCGGCCGTCCCGCCGGCCACGTCCCGCGCTCCAGCTCGGTCGCCTCGCCGAGGTTGTCGAACGTCAGCGCGAGCGGGGTGCGCGTCCCGGCCACGTCAGCGCGCCGCTCCGAGCACGAGCTCGCGGACCGCGTCGACGTCGGCCGGGGCGATGCGGTGCTCGGGGTCGTCACGCGGCAGGAACCGGACGTCGGCGCCGGCGGCGGTGAGCGCGTCCGCGGTGCGGGCGGCGTCGGCCAGCGCGATCCACGGGTCGCGGCGGCTGCAGGTGACGACGACCGGCAGCCCGTCGAGGCGCGGCTCGACGAGCGGGTCGCCGACGATCGCGCCGGTGAGGATCGCGGCCCCGCCGAGCCGGCGGCCGCGGCGGGCCAGGAGGGTGGCGGCCACGCACGCCCCCTGCGAGAAGCCGGCCAGGACCGTGCGCTGCGGCGGCACGCCGGCGGCGGCGACGCGGTCGAGCGCCGCCGCGCACGCGTCCAGCGCGCGGGTCAGCCACGGCTCGTTGGCCGCCGGCGGGTCGGCGTAGCGGCCCGGGTACCAGGTGCCGCCCGGGGCGGCGGGCAGCACGACGGCGGCGCCGTCGACGCCGAGCGGGACGGCGAGCTGCTCGCGCAGCCGGCGCGGGTCCTGGCCGCGGCCGTGCAGCGCGACGACGGCGACCGCGCACGCCGGCAGCGGACGGCCGGCGACGATCTCCTCCGCGGCGGGATGCGGTCCCGGGGGCATCGGCCGCGGATGCTAGGCCGACCGCCGGTCGGTCGCGGGTCCCGGCCGCGGCCGGGACCGCCGGCGCTGATACCGTCGCGGGCGGCAATGGCGACCCAACGGACCATCGTCGTCGGCTACGACGACTCCCCGGCCTCGCGCGCCGCGGTGGCGCAGGCCGTGTCGCTCGCCGACGGCGGCGAGGTGGTGCTCGTCCACGCGCGCGAGGCGGCGCCGCCGCGGATGAGCTCGCGCTGGCAGGAGCTGCTCGCCGCCCACGACCCGAGCGCGGCCGACGAGGTCTTCGAGGCGATCGCGCTGGAGGCGAACGGGCCGCTGCGCGGCGCGACCTGGTCGGGCCGGGTCGTCGAGGGCGCCCCCGCCGAGGCGATCGTCGCGGTCGCCCGCGAGGTCGACGCCGACCTCATCGTCGTCGGCTCGCGCGGCTACGGCAGCCTCGGGCCGCACCTCGGCAGCGTCTCGGCCCGGGTCCTCGCCCAGGCCGACCGCCCGGTCGTCGTGCTGCCGCCCGCCGCGATCGGCTGACCGGCCCCGCGGCCGGCATCCGTAGTCGGCGCCCGCCGATGCGTGGAGTCCACGGATTCGGGGCGGCCCGCCCGGGCGTAGCGTGGCGGCCATGACGACCACCACCGCCCCCACGACCTCCCCGCTGGCCGGGCTGACCGTGGCGTCCGTGATGCACCACGGGATCCTCGGCGCCCCCGCCGGGTCCGACCTGCCGACGCTCGCGGCCGTCATGGCCCGCCACCAGGTCCACAGCGTCCTGCTCACCGACGCCGACCGGCCCGCGATCGTCACCGACCTCGACCTCCTCGCCGCGGCGGTCGAGGGCGACGAGCGGGTCGCCGCCGGGCGCAGCGGCCGGTCGCTGCCCGTCGTCGCGCCCGCGACGCCGCTCGACGCCGCGGTGGCGGTCATGTCCGAGGCCGACGCCCGCCACGTGCTCGTCCACGACGACGGGACGCCCGCCGGGATCGTCTCCTCCTTCGACGTCGTCGCCGTCATCGGCGGCCACGACCCGCGCGTCGCCGGCCTCCCGCGCCCGCGGCCCGCCCGCGCCGGCGCGCCGGCCGAGGCCCGGCTCGCGCGCGTCCGCGTGCGCGACGCGATGCACCCCGGCGTCCTCGGCGTCCCCGCCCGGACGACCGTCCGCGACCTCGCCGACACGCTCGCCCGCTACCGCCTCCACGCCGCCTGCGTCTCCGGCGTGACCGAGGACCGCGGCGGCGAGCGCCTCGTGTGGGCGATCGCCTCCGACATGGACGTCCTGCGCGCCGCCCACGGCGGCCAGCTCGACGCCGCCGCGGGCGAGATCGCCGCCACCGAGGCGCTGACCGTCGACGCCGACGAGCCGCTCGACGAGGCCGCGGCGCGGATGGTGGCCCACGGCGTCGGCCACGCGATCGTCGCCGCCGGCGCGGGCGCCCCGCCCGCCGGGGTCCTCTCGAGCCTCGACGTGCTCGGCGTGCTGGCCGGCGATCAGGGGTAGGCCCCCGGCGTGGCCGAGGGCCCGCCGAACGTCCTCTTCCTGCACTCGCACGACACGGGGCGCCACCTGGAGCCGTACGGGTTCCCGGTGGCGACCCCGAACCTCCAGCAGCTCGCCGCCCAGGGCGTCCTCTTCCGCCGCGCGTTCTGCGTCGTGGGGGCCCGCCCGGGGGGCCCCCCCCCCCCGCGGCGCCGGCGGGGGGGGCCCCCCCCCCCGCGGGGAAG
>JADGIB010000163.1 GCA_019683665.1 Solirubrobacteraceae bacterium | reverse complement strand
CCCCGGCCCCGCCCGGGGGGGGGGCGCGGGGGGGGGCGCGCCCGCCGCGGCGGGGGGGGGGGCGCGCGCCGCGCTCGCGCTCTTCTGCTTCGTGAAGGTCGCCGGGCTCGTCCTGCTCGGCGCCCCGCGCACCGAGGCCGCGGCCGCCGCCGTCGACCGGCCCGCCGCCACGCGGGCCGCGCTCGCTGCGCTCGCCGGCGCCTGCCTCGTCCTCGGCCTCGCGCCCGGGGCGCTCCTGCCCGAGCTGGCCGCGCTCGCCCCCGGGGCTCTCGCGCCGCCGTCCGGCGTCGCCGTCGAGCTGCCCGGCACCGGCGCGCTGCCGCCGGTCGGCCTGCTCGTCGCGCTCGCGATCGTCGCCGGCGGCGTCCTGGCGCTCACCGGCGGGCGGGGCCGGGCCGCCGCCGCCCCCGCCTGGCTGTGCGGCCAGCGCGAGGAGCCGGCGCTGCAGTGGACGTCGGCCGGGTTCACGAAGACGCTGCGGCTCGTCCTCGAGTCCGTCCTGCGCCCCGAGCGCGAGGTGACGGTCGAGGCGCGCGGCGGCGTCGTCGCGTCGGTCGCCCACCGCGCCGAGGTCCCGCACCTGTTCGACACCCTCCTCTACGGGCCGCTGTGGCGCGGCGCCCAGCGCGCCGCCGCCGTGGCCCGGCGCCTGCAGTCCGGCAGCCTGCGCGGGTACCTGGCCTACCTCGCCGCGCTCGTCGTCGCGCTGCTGGCGCTCGTCCGGATCGGGGTGCTCGGATGAGCGCGACGACCGTCGCCGCCGGCGCCCTCCAGGTCGCGGGCGCGCTCGTCGCGCCGCTCGCCGCCGGCACCGTCCAGACGCTGAAGGCCCGGCTCCAGGGCCGTCCGGGCCCGAGCCCGCTGCAGCCCTACCGGGAGCTGCGGCGGCTGTGGCGCAAGAGCGGCGTGCGGCCCGTCCCGTCGACGCTCGTCTACCGGCTCGCGCCCGCGCTCGTCGTCGCCGCGGTCGCCGTCGGGCTGCTCATCGTCCCGGTCGCCGGCCGGGCGCCGGACTGGGGGGTGGGCCACGACGCGCTCGTCCTCGTCGGCGTCCTCGCCCTCGGGCGCTTCGCGATCGCGCTCGCCGCGTGGGACACCGCCAGCGGCTTCGCGCTCATGGGCGCCGCGCGCGACCTCACGTTCGCGGTCTTCGCCGAGGCGGTGCTCGTGCTCGCCCTCCTCGTCGCCGCGCTGCCCGCCGGCAGCACCGACCTCACCGCGATGAGCGCGGCCGCCGCGGGCACCGCCGTGTGGGACGATCCCGCGCACTGGTGCGCGGCGATCGCGTTCGCCCTCGTCGCGATCGCCGAGGCCGGCCGCCAGCCGGTCGACAACCCCGACACGCACCTCGAGCTGACGATGGTGCACGAGGGGCCGCTGCTCGAGTACGCCGGGCGCGAGCTGGCCTGCCTGCAGTGGGCGGCCGCCGCGCGCCTGTGGCTGCTGCTCGTGCTCGCCGCCGAGCTGTTCGGGCCCAAGGGCGGCGGGTTCTGGGCCCAGGCCGCGATCCTGGCCGGGACGGTCGCCGTCCTCTGCGCCGGGGTCGCGCTCACGGAGACCGCCCTGGCGAAGATGCGCGTGCTGCGCGTGCCGCTGTTCCTCGGCGGCGGCGCGGCGCTGTGCCTGGCCGGGATGGGAAGCTGGCTGGCGGGGGCCGCGTGATCGCCGAGCCGGTCCTGTGGGCGCTCGTGGGCCTCGCGCTGGGCCTGGTCGTCGTGCGCCGCCGCTCCGCGGGCGTCGCCGTGCTCGCCGCGCAGTCGCTTCTGCTCGGCGTCATCGCCGTCGACCACGCGGTCACCGAGCACGGGTCGGTCCCCGCCGCGGTCGCGATCCTCGTCATCCGCGGCGTCGTCCTGCCGCTCGTCCTCGTCCAGGTGATCCGCCTGACCCGGGAGCCGCGGCGCGTCGCCTCCGAGCGCTCCGCGCTGCTGCGCTTCGTCCTCGCCCTCGCCGTCGCGCTCGTCGCGATCGGGCTCGCGCCGCCCCTCGGCCTCCACGACGAGGCCGCGGGGGACGCCGCGCTCGCGCTCGTCGTCCTCGGCATCGCCGTCGCCGCGCTGCGCCGGCCGGTCGTCTTCCAGGCCATCGGCTTCCTCGTGGCCGAGAACGGCGTCCTGCTCGCGGGGCTGGCCGTCTCCGGCGGGCTGCCGGCGATCGTCGAGCTCGGCCTCCTCGTCGACCTCGTCCTCGCCGTCGGCGTCGCGGGCGCGTTCGGGGCGCGCATCCACGAGCGGTTCGGGACGAGCGACACGAGCGTCCTGAGGAGCCTGCGTGACTGACGCGCTCGTCCACCTCGCCGTCGCGCTGCCGCTGGCGACCGCGCTGCTCGTGCCGCTCGCGCGCGGCGCCCGGCTGGCCCGGCTCGTCGTCGCCGGCGCGCTGCTGACCGCCGCCGCGGCCGGGGCGCTCGGCGTCGTCGCGCTCGCCGACCACGCCGAGCCGGCGCGCGGCCACTGGTACGTCGTCGACGCCGCCGGCGGCGTCTACCTGCTCGTCGTCGCCGCGATCGGCCTGCTCAGCGCGCTCGCCTCGCCCGGCTACCTCGGGCCGGCCCACCGCGGGTTCTTCGCCGAGCACCGCTCGCGGCCCGCCTACTACGTCGCCCTGCTCGCGTTCTGGGCCGTCCTGCTCGCCGTCCCGCTCGTCGACAACCTCGTCGTCGCCTGGATCCTCGTCGAGGCGACGACCGCCGCCTCCGCGGTGCTCGTCGCCTTCAGCGGCGGGCGGCTCGCGCTCGAGGCGGGCTGGAAGTACCTCGTGCTGACGACGCTCGGGCTCACCGTTGCGCTGCTGGGGATCGTCGTCCTCTACGCGCTGCTGGCCTCCGGCGGCTCGGTGCTCGGCACGCTCGACTGGGACGCGATCCGCGCCGGCGCGGGCGCGATCGACGGCGACGCCGCCGTCTTCGCGCTCGTCCTCATCCTCGCCGGCCTGGCCGCGAAGATCGGCTGGGCGCCCGTCCACAACTGGCTGCCCGACGCCCACAGCGAGGCGCCGCCGCCCGTGAGCGCGCTCCTGTCGGCGGCGCTGCTGCCGACGGTCATGCTCGTCGCGTGGCGCACGCTCGCCGCGCTCGACCCGGCCGTCGGCCGGACCGGCGGCGCGCTGTTCCTCGCCTTCGGCCTCGTGTCGCTGGCCGTCGCCGTCCCGTTCCTGTGGCGGCGACTGCCGATCAAGCGGCTGCTGGCCTACTCGAGCCTCGAGCACATGGGCGTGCTCGCGCTCGGCATCGGCTTCGGGACCCCGCTCGCGCTCGCCGGGGTCGTCATCCACGTCGCCGGGCACGCGCTGGCGAAGTCGCTCGGCTTCTACGCGACGATCCCGCTCCTGCGCCGCGACCGCACGCTGGCCACCGAGGCGCCGGTGTCGCTGAACTCGACGAGCCCCGCCGCCGCCGGCGCGGTCGGGCTGAGCCTCGCGTCGCTGAGCGGGCTGCCGCCGTCGCCGCTGTTCGTCAGCGAGGTCCTCATCCTCGCCGGCGGGGTCGCCGCCGGGGAGATCGCCGTCGTCGCGGTCGCCGCCGCGCTCCTGGCGCTCGGCTTCCTCGGGCTCGCCCACGCGCTCATCGAGGGCGTCGCCGGCGACGCGCCGCGCGAGCCGGTCGCCTCGCGCCGGGCCGCGCGCCGGCTGCTCGCGCTGACCGCCGCGATCGGCTGCGCGCTGCTGGCCCTGCCCGCCGCCGCCTACGGGCTCATCGACTCCGCGCTCGTCGCCGACCTCATGCGGGGGGTGGGATGACGCCGGAGCGCTTCACCCGCCGCGACGTCGCGCCCGCCGCCTGGCGCGGCGAGGTCGCCGCCGCGCTCGCCGACGGCTGGCGCTTCGCCGGCCTGTGGGCCGAGGCGGCCGGCGGCGACGGCCCGGCGCTGCGCGCCGCGTTCCACCGCCACGGCGAGCGGCTGCTGCTCGCCGCGCCCGCCGCGCGCGACACGATCGTCGACCTCGTCCCGGCCGCCGGGTGGGACGAGCGCGAGGCCCACGACCTGCACGGGGCCGCGTTCGCCGGCCACGAGCCGCTGCGCGCGCTCGTCGACCACGACGCGCCGACCCCGCAGTGGACGGTCCCCGTCGAGGGCCGCGACGTCTTCCAGGTCGCCGTCGGGCCGACCCACGCGGGCGTCATCGAGTCCGGCCACTTCCGCTTCCACGTCGTCGGCGAGCGCGTCCTGCACCTCGACCTGCGGCTCTTCTACAAGCACCGCGGCCTGGAGCGCGCGGCGGAGGGCCGCCCGGTCACCGACGCGCTGCGCCACGCCGAGCGCGCCTGCGGCGCCGACGCGGTCGCCAACGCGATCGCGTTCGCCCACGCCGTCGAGGACGCCCGGGGGCTCGTGCCGACCCCGGATCTGGCGCGCGCCCGGACGCTGCTGGCCGAGCTCGAGCGGCTCTACAACCACCTCAACGACCTGTCGGCGATCTGCGCCGGCGTCGGCTTCGCGCCCGGGACGATGGCCTTCGCCGGGCTGAAGGAGCGGGCGATGCGCCTGAACGCGACGCTCACCGGGCACCGCTTCCTGCACGGGTCCGTGCGCGTGGGCGGCAGCGGCCTGGCGATCTCGGCGCCGGCCGCGTCCGAGCTGCGCTCGGCGCTGGCCGAGCTGCGCGCCGAGACCCGCCGCGCCTGGCGCGAGCTGCAGTTCGCCGGCTCGGTGCAGGACCGCTTCGACGGCGTCGGCGTCCTCGCCCTCGAGGACGCGCGGCGGCTCGGCGCGGTCGGGCCGGCGGCGCGCGCGGCCGGCCTGGCGATCGACGCGCGGACCGACGCGCCGCGGCTCGCCTACCGCGAGCTCGTCCCCGCGGTGCCCGAGCAGCCCGGCGGCGCCGTCGCCGCCCCCGTCGAGGTGCGCGGCGCCGGGCTGCCGGTCGGCGTCGACCTCCTCGACGAGCTGCTGGCCGCGCCGCTGGAGCCGTCCGTCGCCGAGCCGGGCGGGGCATCGCGGCGCGACGGGCTCGCGCTCGTCGAGAGCCCGCGCGGCCAGACGCTGTGCGCGGTCGCGCTCGGCGACGGCGGGGTCGTCGACCGTCTCCACCTGCGCACCGGCTCGTACGCGAACTGGCCGGTGCTCGCCCACGTCGTGCCCGGCAACCTGCTGCCGGATTTCCCGCTCATCAACAAGAGCTTCGAGCTCTGCTACGCCTGCGCCGACCGCTGATGTTCGTCCTCCTGCGCCAGCTCCAGCGCCTGCGCCGCGACGCCGCCCTCACCGCCCCGAGGCGGCGCGGCTCGCTGGCGCTGCGCCACATCGACGTCGGCTCGTGCAACGCCTGCGAGCACGAGCTGACCGCGGTGTCGAGCCCGTACTACGACATGGCCCGCCACGGGCTGGGCATCGTCGCCTCGCCGCGCCACGCCGACGTCCTGCTCGTCACCGGGCCGGTCACGACGCGGATGCGCGAGCCGCTGCTGAAGGCCTACGAGTCGATGCCGGAGCCGCGGACGGTCGCCGCGCTCGGCGACTGCGCGATGGGCTGCGGCGTGCTCGGCGACGTGGCCGCGCTCGCGCCGCCGCTCGACGAGCTGCTGCCGGTCGCCGTCCGCATCCCCGGCTGCCCGCCGTCCCCGGACGCCATCGCCGCGCACCTGCTCGCCTACCTCCACGGCGAGGAGCCGCCGGCCTGACCGGCGCGCGGCGATGAGCGCGGACGCCCCGATCCTGCCCGCCGGCCGCTGGCGCGTCGTGCGGCGCCGGTCGCGGGTCGGCTTCGCGGTCGGCCGCCGCGGCCTCGGGGTCCTGCACGGCGCGTTCACCGGCTTCGAGGGCGAGCTCGCCGTCGCCGCGGACGGCGCCGCGACCGCGCGCGGGGCGGTCCGGGCCGACAGCGTCGACACCGGCGACGGGCTGCGCGACGACCACCTGCGCGGGGCGGGCTTCCTCGACGCCGAGCGCCATCCGCGGATGACGTTCGCGGCCGACGCGATCGGGCGCGGGGAGGACGGCGCCTGGGCGATCGACGGGGCGCTGACGATCCGCGGGGTCACCCGCCCGCTGCGCCTCGACGCCCGCGTCGAGGACGTCGCGGGCCGCGACCGCGCCCGCCGCCTGCGGGTGGCAGGGGAGCTGGACCGCCGCGACTTCGGCCTCGCCTGGGGCCGGGTCGCCGAGCTGGCCGGCGGCGTCGCGACCCGGGTGCGCGTCGAGCTCGATCTCGAGGTCGAGCCCGCGGGGTAGGGGCCGCGGCGGCTCAGCCCGCCGGGCAGGCGGCGGCGAACGCCGGGTTCAGCTCGGCCGGGGAGCGCCAGGCGCGGGTGGCCTGCTCGAAGTCGTAGGCGTAGCCGATGAGCCGCGGCTCCGACCAGGCGCGCCCGACGAGGACGATCCCGTACGGGGTCCGCCCGGCGTAGCCGGCGGGGACGGTCACGTGCGGGAGGCCGCCCGAGGTCGCGGTGACCGCGGCGACGAGGCGCGGGGCGAGGATCGCGTCGAGGCGGTGGCGGTCCATCGCGCGCTCGACGGCGCGGCGGGCGCGCGCCGCGTAGCGGGCCAGGCGCCGGCCGGCGGTGCGCTGGGCGCGGCGGCCCGCGGCCTGGGCCTCGACCAGGAACGCCTGCCCGTAGCGGACGGCCTCGCGGCCGTGGCGGCGGTTGTAGGCGACGACATCGGCCAGCGAGCGGCGCGGGGAGGTGGGGCCGCGCTCGCGCAGGTAGCGGTTGACCGCCCGCTTGAACTGGCCGTGGATCGCCTCCAGCGGGGCGGTGCCGACCCACAGGCGCCCGCGGATCGGGACGATCGTCGCCCCGAGGCGGCGCAGCGCCGAGACGATCCGCCGCTGCCCGACGACGCGGCCCATCGGGTCGCGCGCGAGCGCGGGCGGGACGCCGATGCGGGCGCCGCGCAGCGCGCCGCGGCGCAGGAAGCGCTCGTAGCCGCCGGCGGGGACGTGGCCGCGCTGGGCCCGGGTGGCCGGGTCGCGCGGGTCGACCCCGGTGATGAGCGACAGCAGCAGGGCGGCGTCGGTGACGCTGCGGGCGATCGGGCCGGGCTGGTCGAACGCGGGCACGAGCGGGATGACGCCGCCGCGGGAGACGAGGCCCATCGTCGGCTTGATGCCGACGGCCGAGTTGATGAACGAGGGCAGGACGATCGAGCCCTGGGTCTCGGTGCCGATCGTCAGCGCGGCCAGCGACGCGGCGGCGGCGATCGCCGACCCGTTCGAGGAGCCGCTCGTGTCGCCGCCGTCGTAGGGGTTGCGCAGGCGCCCGCCGACGTCGGAGAAGCTGAGCCCGGCGCGCGGCGAGATCGACGTCGCCCACTCGCTCATGTTCGCCTTGCCGAGGATGACGGCGCCGGCGGCGCGGAGCCTGGCCGTGATCGTCGCGTCGGCCGGGGGCGGGGGGCCGAGCATGGCCTTCGCGCCGGCGGTCGTCGGGAGGTCGGCGGTGTCGAGGTTGTCCTTCAGCAGGACGGGGATGCCGGCCAGCGGGCCCTGGGGCGCTCCGGCGGCGCGGGCCGCGTCGGCCGCGTCGGCCTGGGCGAGCGCGTCGGGCGCGACGGCGATGACGGCGTGCAGGCCGGGGCCGCGGCGGTTGAGCGCCTCGATGCGGGCGAGGTACGTCTCGACGAGCCGGCGCGAGGTGACGGTCCCGGCGTCGAGCGCGGCGCGCAGCTCGGGGACGGTGGCGCGGGTGACGTCGACGGCGCCGGCCGTCGTCGGGCAGGACGGCGCGGCGGCCGCGGGCGCGTCCCGGGCGCCGGCGCGGGCGGCCGGCCACGCCGCGAGGACGGCGGCCGCGAGCGCGGCGGCGACGGCGGCGAGGGGGAGGCGAAGCGGGCGCGGCAGGATGGCTGGCTCCTCGGATGTCCGGTCCCGGACACGGTACGCGACGCGGCGGTCGCCGCCGCGGATCATCTACCGTCGGCGGCCATGCGAGAGCGCGACGCCGAGGTGGTCTGGTCCAGCGACGGAGGCGACCCCCCGCCCCGCCCGGGGGGGGGGGCGCCGCCCCCCCCCCCGCGGGAAAAAAAAA
>JADGIB010000162.1 GCA_019683665.1 Solirubrobacteraceae bacterium | reverse complement strand
CCGCCGAGCCGGCCAGGGCGCCGGCGACCGCGGCGCCGGCCAGCGCCGGCGACCAGGCGACGCCCGCGGCGGCGGCCGCGACCGCGGCGCCGGCCAGCGCGGCCGCGCACCAGCGCAGGACGTCGGCGGCGGCGTCGGCGCGCACCGGCTGGGCGGCCGCCGGCACGGCGACGGGACGGACGAGCGTGGCGAGGGTGATCGGCATCGGGGACGCGAAGCGGCGAGCGGCTCCGTGCCCAGACGGTCGGCGCCGGCGTCCCGTCCTTGAGCGGCGGCCGGCGGACGCCGGGCCGCGTCAGTGGATCTTGACGAGGATGATCGTGTTCAGCGCGAACAGGATCGCGATCGCGATCGTCCAGCGGTTCAGGTTGCGCTCGACGAGCGAGCCGCCCCCGAACGGGCCCTGGCCGGTGCCGACGCCGAACGCACCGGACAGGCCGGTGTCCTTCCCCGAGTGCATGAGCACGAGGAAGATCAGCGCCACGGCCAGGATGACCTGGACGAACTGCAGGATCAGCTCCATGGGGCGCTCACTCTAGACCATCGAGCTCGTCGAGCCGGCGCAGGATCTCGACCGCCTCGGCCCGCAGCTGGCGGTCGAGCGCCCGCCAGTCCGCCTCGGAGAGCTTGCCGGTCTGGCGGTCGAGCTCGGCGTCGCGGATCTCGCGGTACTTCGCGTCGCGGGCCGCCTCGAGGTCCTGGCGCTCGGCCTCCTCGCGGGACGCGGCCCGCACCGCCGCGCCGCGGCGCAGCGGGGACGCCACGATCCAGGCGACGACGAGCAGGAGGGCGAAGATCGCCAGCAGCGCGAGCGCGTCCACGGGGCTAGGCGCGGCCGAGGTCCTGGGCGACCCGCGCGCGCAGCGTCGCGGTCGCGCGCCGGCGCGCCGCGTCGGGAGCGGGCCAGAGGGCGATGAGGCCGCCGCCGATCGCGATGAGCGACCCGATCCAGATCCAGGCCACGAGCGGCGAGGCGATCATGCGGAACATCGCGGGCGGCGGGTCCTCGACGTAGTTGGGGGCGATCACGTCGCGCAGGAGCCGGAAGGCGACCATCGGCTGCTGCTCGGCGGGGATGTCGGCCGCGACCGCCTCGTCGGCCTGGTCGATCACCTCCTGGAGCTCGCGCATGTCGGGGTTGACCGCGGTCCAGAAGTCGCTCAGCAGCGTCGAGCGGACGGCGACCTCGCTCGTCGGCTCGCCGGCGATCAGCCACTCGACCGAGCCCGACGCGGTGCGGTTCGACGGGTAGAAGCTGCGCGCCGGCCGCAGCGTCGCGACGTGCCGGCCGTCCTTGCTGACGTCGAGCACGGCCCCGAGCGAGAGCATCGCGCCGGTGCCGCTGGGGTCGTTGCCGACCTCGGCGGTGGCGCGGACGTAGCGCACCTCGTAGCCGTCGACGCGCGCGGTGTCGCCCGGCGACAGGCGCCGGTCCTGGGCGGTCTGGAAGGCCGAGGAGGCGGCGACGCCGACGAACATGACGACGATCCCGAGGTGGACGAGGTACCCGCCGTAGCGGCGGCGGTTGCGGCGCACGAGCGATGTGAGCGCGACCGGCAGCGGCTCGCCGGTCGTCGTCCGCCGGGCGCGGGCGCCGCGCCACAGCTCCTGGCCGACGGTGCCGGCCACGAACGCGCCGAGCGCGAACATCGAGAGCGCCAGGGGCTTCTGCGGCACGCCGGGGACGAACAGGAGCGCGACGAGCGCGACGACCCCGCAGGCGAGCGGGAACGCGAACGTGCGCCGGAGGTTCACCGCGGTCGCGCGCCGCCAGGCGATGAGCGGCCCGATCCCCGACAGCGCGACGAGCACGAGCGCGAGCGGGACGGTGTAGCGGGCGAACCACGGCGGGCCGACCGACGTCTCCTCCCCGGTGACCGCCTCGCTGATGAGCGGGAAGAACGTCCCCCAGAAGACGACGAAGCAGAGCGCGACGAGCACGAGGTTGTTCAGCAGGAACATCGCCTCGCGCGACAGGAGCGAGTCGAGCCGGTGCTCGGAGCGCAGGAGGTCGCGCCGCCAGACGACGAGCGCGATCGAGCCGAGCGACATCCCGGCGATGAGGCCGACGAACGGGACGCCGAGCGTCGAGGCGCCGAAGGCGTGGATCGAGTCGAGGATGCCGCTGCGCACGAGGAACGTGCCGAGGACGCAGAGGATCCCGGTCGCGAGCACGAGCGACACGTTCCAGATCTTCAGCATCCCGCGCTTCTCCTGGATCATCACCGAGTGGATGAACGCGGTGCCGGTCAGCCACGGCATCAGCGACGCGTTCTCGACCGCGTCCCAGGCCCAGTAGCCGCCCCAGCCGAGCTCGTTGTAGGACCAGCGGGCGCCGAGGACGATCCCGACGCCGAGGACGAGCCAGGCGGCGAGCGCGAAGCGGCGGGTCGAGCGGATCCACTCGGCGTCGACGCGCCTGGCGACGAGGGCGCCGACCGCGAACGCGAACGGGATCGCGAACAGCGTGTACCCCGAGTAGAGCATCGGGGGGTGGATCATCATCGCCGGGTGGCGCAGGAGCGGGTTGAGGCCGCTGCCGTCGGCCGGGGGCTGCGCGAGCGTCTCGAACGGCGAGACGGCGAACACGAGCAGCGCGGTGAAGAACGCGCCGTAGCCGAGGAGCACCGCGGTCGCCCACGGCACGACCTCGCGCATGCGCCGGCGCGTGAGGA
Organism: Solirubrobacteraceae bacterium; assembly: GCA_019683665.1. Classification (GTDB taxonomy): domain Bacteria; phylum Actinomycetota; class Thermoleophilia; order Solirubrobacterales; family Solirubrobacteraceae; genus Capillimicrobium. The sequence continues at coordinate 5,297 of JADGIB010000162.1, read as the reverse complement.
ACACGACGAGGCTGGCCCACAACGACAGCAGCCACACCCACAGCAGGAGCGAGCCCTCCTGGGAGGACCACATCGCCGAGGCCTTGTAGAAGGTCGGCGTCGTCGTCGACGAGTGGCCGGCGACGACGGCGAACGAGAAGTCCGAGCGCAGGAACGCGAGCTCGAGGACGCCGAAGGCGACGGTCAGCGCGACCGCCAGCGCGTAGACGGAGCGGCGCGCCGACTCGACCCACTCGCGCCGCCCGGTGAGCGCCCCGTAGATCGCGGCGACGACGCCGTAGGCGCAGATGAGGAGGGCGATGAGGAGGGCGGCGCGGCCGACGGTCGCCATCGAGAGCCGCCGCTCAGCTCATGTCCGAAGCCGCGTCGTCCTCGGCCTCGAACTTCGAGGGGCACTTCGTCACGAGCGAGTCCTTCTCGGCGACGAACGTGTCCCCGGCGCCGCGGCTGACCGTGACGATGATCTCACGGCCCTCGCGGAACGGGTCCGGCACGGAGCCGGTGTAGGTGACGGGCACCGAGGTCGTGCCGTCGCGGTCCCGCACGCTGAACAGCAGCGTGTCGCCCTCGTGGCGGATCGACCCCTCCACGACCTTGCCGGTCAGCTTGTAGCTCTCGCCGGGCTGCGCGGTGGCCAGGAGCTCGGACGGGGTCTTCGCCGGGCTGCCGGCGCTGAAGCTGGTGTAGACGAGGCCTCCGGCCAGGACGAGCGCCGCCGTGAGGGCGGCGACGAGGCGGAAGCGTCGCTTGCGTGCCGGGTCCATCGTGGCACCAGTCTAGGACGCCGGGCCGCAGGATGACGTCGTGACGATCGGCGCGAGCGCGGCGGCGGGCGCCCCGGCCGGGCCGGCGAGGCGCGTCGACCCGTCCGGGGAGGGGTTCCCCCCGAAAGGGAGAAACCTCGGAGGCCGATGCGCGTCCTTGCCTTCGACTGCACGATGTCTCGCCGAATCCCCACGCTCTCACGCCTGCGCGCCGCCCCGTCGCGGCGCGGCCACCGGTCCACCGACCAGTCCCCGGAGCCGTCCGCGGCGGCGGCTGCGGACGCGGCGCCGGACCCCGACCCGGCCCCGGCGCCGGACGGCGCGGTCCGCGCGCCGAGCACCCCCGAGGAGCGGGTCCGCCTGGCCGGCGGCCCCCAGGACCGCGCCCACTACACCTGCTCGTGCGGCATGGTGTTCCGCGCGCCGGTCTCGGCCTCGGTCACCTGCCCGCACTGCGGCGCCGTCCAGGACTGGTAGCGCGACCGCGTCGCCGTGGGTGACCGGCCCCGGGCGCCCCCCCGCGCGGCGCGGGGGGTCGGCCTCCGGCGCGGCCGGCGGCCCGCGGGGCCGCCCGGGCCGTAGGCTGGCGGCGATGGCCACCGCCGAGATCAGCGTCCTGGGGCTCGGGCGCAGCGACCCGAGCGCCTCCGCGTACATCGCCGAGATGCAGCGCCGCCTCGCGGCGCAGGACCGCGTCCGCTACGAGCTGCACGCGATGGGCACGTCGCTGGAGGGCGACACCGCCGACATCCTCGCGATCGTCGCCGAGCTCCACGAGGTCCCGTTCGAGATGGGCCTCCCGCGCGTCTACACGGTGCTCAAGCTCGACGAGCGCCGCGACAAGCCGCAGACGCTCGCCGACAAGGTCGAGAGCGTCCGCCGCCGCCTCGCGTAGCGCCTCCGGCACGAGTCCGCCGCGAACGCGTGCCGTTCCGTGACACGCGGCGCGGCATCGTTGCCGCCATGGCCCCGTCGCCCCACCCCGCCGCGCGCGAGCGGCGATCCGCATCCACCCCCTGGATGCGGATCGCCACTCGCGTCGACGGGGCGATCGCGCAGCTGGCCCGCGCCCAGCACGGGGTCGTCGCGCGCCGCCAGCTGCGCGCGCTCGGCCTCGGCGACGCGACGATCTCGCGGGCGATCGACCGCGGCGTGCTGGTGCCGCTGCACCGGGGCGTCTACGCGCTCGGGCACGACGCGCTGCGCCCCGAGGCCCGCCGCCTGGCCGCCGTGCTCGCCTGCGGCCCGGGGGCGGTCCTCTCGCACGGCTCCGCGGCGGCGGCCTGGGGGCTGATCGGCGAGGCCGGCCCGCGCTTCGAGATCACGACGCAGACGGCGGGCGGACGGGCCCTGCCGCGGATGCGGGTCCACCGCGGCGGCGTCGACCCGGCCGACCGCACGGAGCTCGACGGCGTCCCGGTCACGACCGTCGCCCGCACGCTGCTGGACGTCGCCGCGACCCGCCCGCCGCGCGTGCTCGACCGGGCGATCGAGCGCGCCGAGGAGCTGCGCCGCTTCGACCTGGCCGAGCTCGACGCCTGCCTGGAGCGCAACCGGGGCCGGCGCGGCGCCGGGCGCCTGCGGGCCCGGCTCGCCGATCTGCGCCCCGCCGACCCGCGCCTCGTCCGCTCGGAGCTGGAGCGCGGCGTGCTGCGCCTCATCGACCGGCACGGGCTGCCCCGCCCCGCCGTCAACCTCGACCTCCACGGCTGGGAGGTCGACCTGCACTGGCCGCGCGAGCGCGTCGCCGTCGAGCTCGACGCCTGGGGCACCCACGGCACCCGCGCGGCGTTCGAGCGCGACCACGCCCGCGACCTCGACCTCCAGCGCCGCGGCTGGCGCGTCGTGCGGATCTCCTGGCGCCAGTGGCGCCGGGAGCCGCAGGCGGTCGCGGAGGCGCTGCGCGCCGTCCTGCGCGCCCCGCCCCCGGGACGCGCCTCGCCGACCGGGGTCGCCCGGCCCTAGACCGCGATGCCCTGGTCGACGAGCCAGTCGGCGACGACGGGCGGCGGATCGCCGTGGTACTCGGCGCGGGCGGCGAGCCGCAGGACGTGGTCGCGGTCGCCCTTCAGCTCGGACGGCTTGTGGGCGAGGTAGCGCACGACCGCGCCGGCCATCTGGATCCGCGGGAGGTCGCCCTCCGGGTCGATGCGGCGGACGACCTCCTCCACGCGCGCGTCGAGGGTGTCCTCGAGGAGCGCGCGGGCGGGCTCGTCGGCGTCCTCGAAGAGCTGCTCGAACTCGGCGACGTCGCGGTCCTCGTCCTCGGGGTCGACGAGCTCGGCCGCGCGCCGGGCGAGCTGGGCGAGGGTGACGGGCTGCGGTTCGGTGGGCATGGGCGGACCGTACCCGCTGGGGCGCGCCCCGGCTCAGGCCAGGGCGCGGTCGACCTCCCCCGCGGCCCGCTCGCCGGCGGTGATCGCCCCGTCGAAGTAGCCGTTCCAGACCGTCGCGGTCTCGGTCCCGGCCCAGTGGACGCGGCCCTGCGGCGCGCGCAGCGCGCGCCCGTAGCGGGTCCACACGCCGGGCGGGAAGACCCCGGCGTAGCACCCGCGCGTGTACGGCTCCTGCGACCAGTCCTGCTCGAGGTAGTCGACCGGCGCCAGCGCGCGGCGGCCGAACAGGCGGGCCAGGCACGACAGGACCTCGGCGCGGCGGCGCTCCGGCGACAGGGTCCCGAGCTCGCGGGCCTGGTCGCCCTCGAGGAAGCCGAGCAGGACGCCGGGGCGCCCGTCGGGCGGCGAGTTGTCGAACGTGACCTTCACCGGGCCGGCCGGGCTCGTCGCCTGGCCGCTGAGGCCCTCGGCGCGCCAGAACGGCTCGTCGTAGATCGCGTGGCACTTGATGACCGAGCCCTGCGGGACGCGCTGGGTGAGCCCGTCGCGCAGCCCCGGCAGCGGCGGGTCGTAGCTGATCCGCCCGACGAGCGTCGGCGGCAGCGCGACGATCGCGTGGCGGGCGCGGACGTCCTCGACGGTGACGCCGCCGGCGTCCTGGGCGATCGTCCGCACCGGCGTGCGCAGCCGGATGCGCTCCTCCCCCAGCTCGGCCGCCATCGCGAGCGCGATGCGCTGGGACCCGCCGACGACGCGGTCCTGCTGGGCGCCGCCGTCGGTGGAGATGAGCGTGTCGAAGCCGCCGGCCGAGTGGATGTAGAAGAGGAGGTGCAGGAGCGACAGGTCGCCGGGGTGGGCGGCCCACACCGCCTCGATCCCGATCTGCAGCAGCTCGCGGGCCAGGCGGGTGCGGACGTTGCGCGCCAGCCACGTCCAGGCGGTCTGCTGGTCCCACTCGCGGGCGCGCGGGGCGCGCCACGGCTCGTCGAGCGGCACCTGGCGGGCCATCCGGTCCAGCCGCGCCTGGGCCTGGGCGACGTCGGCGAGGACGACCGGGTTGATGCGCGGGATCGGGCCCCGGTAGCGGCGCAGGCGCCCGCGGTCCTCGAGCAGGTTGTCGCCCGCGCCGTACGTCGGGAACGTCGCGAGGCCGAGCTCGCGGATGAGCGCCATCACGCGGTGCTGGGTCGGCCCGACCCACTGGCCGCCGGCCTCGACGACCTTGCCGTCGCCGATGTCGGCGTTCAGGACGCGGCCGCCGACGCGGTCTCGCGCCTCGAGCACGACGACGGTCCGGCCGGCGGCGACGAGCGCGCGGGCGGCGGCGAGCCCCGACAGGCCCGCCCCGACGATCGCGCAGTCGACGTCATGGTCTGCGGTGGACACGGCGGCACCCTACTGCGACGGGCGCCGGGTGCGGAGCGGTACCGTGAAGCGACGAACGCCCCGGCCTGGGGGCCGGGGCGTCGCCGGGGTCCTCGGTTCTGGAGGAAATACCGAGGGGTGCTCTGCTCCACACACCCGGTCGCTGCTCAGGAGGTTCGGCGGCCGGGCAGGAGCGAACCTACGGCGCGAACCTAAAGCCCAGACTTAGAAGCCTGCACGGCGTCGTGCAGGGCTCCGGGCGCCGCGGCTCAAGCGTCGCGGCGGTCGCGCCGATGCGCCCTGCATGGCACGCACGCTCCCCGCCCTCGCCCTCGCCGGAGGCCTGCTCGCAGCCGCCGCGCCGGCCGCCTCGGCCGCCTCGAACCCCGCCTCCGGGATCTGCGTCGTCCGCGACGTCCCCAACGTGGAGCGCCCGACGGTCCGCGTCGGCGTGAACATCGACGACGCCGGCTCGACCGCGGCCCGCAAGGCCCGCTGCGGCCAGGTGGCGCGCGTCGTGCGCGGGCTCGCGCGCGAGCAGGCGCAGATGCCGATGAAGGTCAACGGCTTCGCCTGCACGCCGACGGTCCGCGGCGCGCGGACGTCCTGGACGTGCACGTACCGCGGCGGCTCGCCGCGCACGACGGTCGAGCTGGACTTCGCGTTCCGCTACGCCGAGCACCGGCACTGACCCCGGCAACGACGAGGGGGGCCCCGGCGCCGCGCCGGGGCCCCCTCGCTTGGGTGTCCGAACCATGGCCGGCGCCTGGAGGAGAGAGAACGGCCCCCCCCCCTCGTTAACCCCGTCCCCCCCCCCCCCCGGGCCGAGGGG